>JASLFF010000682.1 GCA_030150795.1 Terriglobales bacterium
GGCCTGGGCTACCATTGTGTCGCGCCCTCCGGCGCTCGAAAAAATTGAAGTTGAGATTGAGCGCCGTAGGCGCGGCACTAATCGAAGACGTGCCTGGGATCGTATTGCACACCATGTTTTTCCAATAGTGCGATGTATTCATCCTCAAACGTCATCTTGCGATGGTGTGCCTCCTGATTCAAAACATACCTCTTCACTGCGGCCAGATTTGAGACGCTTACGGCAAATGCCCCATAACCTTCCTGCCAGTGGAAGCCGCGTTGCTGTTTACTCATCCAACTGGAAGAGTTCGATTTCAACAGATTGAGCGCCTTGGAGAGGCTCATTGTGGGAGGCAGCTCCACAAGAGAATGGACGTGGTCTTCAATTCCGCCGATCGCGAGCGCGACGATTCCCACGTTGGAGCAGATTCCCGCCATGTAGGCCCAAAGCCTGGGCTGAATCGCCTTTGCGATTAGTTTTTGACGTGACTTGGTACTAAATACGATGTGGAAGTGGGCCGTGGTATAGGTGTGTCCCATTTTGTGTCGCCGCCTCCGGGGCTTCACATTCTAACCGAACCGTTTCCCAGGCCTGACGGCCTGGGCTACCGTTGTAACGCGCCTGCGGCGCTCAAATTTGTGATGGGACCGATTCCCAAGGCCTAACGGCCCGGGGCAATTTCATTCCCACCATTGCTCCAGCCCGAAGGGCAAAACAACCTGGGCCAGGCGCGTCAGCCGGGTAAATTTAGCTGGATTGACTCAAATATAAATTCGGTTCATCGCTGCCTTTCTCCGCGCCTCTGCGCCTCCGTGGTGAAAATAAAATCCGAATCGCGAAACCGTTATCTTCCGCTGGGCCGGGTCACAACGGCCTGCGATATGGCATGATAGATAACATCTATTATTCAAAGACCAGCCGCCTATGCCTGTCGTTCTCAAGATCGATCCCCACCGCAGAGTTGTGCATTCCGCGTTTTACGGCAAAATTACCGACGCTGAGTTGCTCGGACATCGCAAACGCATTGCTTCTGATCCGGACTTCAACCCACAGTTCGCCGACATTGTGGACTTCAGCGACGTGACCGATCCGGCCATCACAGAAAGCGCTATTGCCGCGCTGGCGGCAAACCCTACTCTGTTCAGCAGCTCGGCAGTTCATATCGTGATTGCACCCGCTGCCGTCATGTTCCGGCTGGGGGCCAGGTTCAAGGAACTCGCGCAGTCGTCGCGACCAAATTTTTATGTCGTGAAGACAAGGGCTGAGGCATACCAGATTTTGCCTGATGGAAACAAGCCGCATTCGACGCCGCATTAAGGTTTCAGCGACTCCAACCCAATGCTGAAAGGCGCGAATTGAGCGCACAAAAGTCCGCAGCTCTCGAATTCGAGAGCTGCTCTTTATTTCCAGACAGAATGCGGGCGAGTTCTTCCATCCAATCCTTTAAGCACCACTTATGTCCAATCTAAGGGAGAACATTATGGAAGATAAAAACAAGATGGATCAGCAATCTGGCCGCCCGAACCGTGATCAGGAGACGGAAAAGAAGCCGTCACAAGGTTCGCAGGACATCAATCGTCCGGGCCAGGGGAACGTTCAACAGGGCCAACAGGGCCAGCAGGGCCAACGCGATCAGCAGGACCGCGAAAAGAAACCTGCCTAGCAAAGGTAACATTATCTGGCGCGATGAGCACAGGCCAGGGTCTGCGGAATCACCATCCCCCCGGGGAACGGGGATGGTGATCGTCAGACCATGCTGGGTGACGATTGGTTCTGCTCAGGCTACGCTAGAAAACGTTCTGGAGTGGCGCTCGCCACCCACCTACTAAAACTTATTTATCAAAACATAAACTTCATATCGAAACAAAAGGGGAGAAATACGCATTATGCAAATGGAATCCTTAAGAGACTTGTTTGTTGAGGAATTGAAAGATCTTTATTCTGCAGAAAATCAAATCCTGAAAGCTTTGCCCAAGATGATCAAGAAGGCAAGCTCCAAGGAATTGAAGAGCGGCTTTGAGCAACATCTGAAAGAGACCCAGGGGCATGTGGAGCGCCTGGAGAAAATTTTCAAAGGACTGGATGAGAGTCCGCGCGGAAAGAAGTGCAAGGGCATGGAAGGCGTGATTGCCGACGGCAAAGAATGGATGGAAGAAGACGCCGAGCCTGAGTTGATGGATGCCGGTCTTATCGGCGCAGCGCAGCATGTTGAGCACTATGAAATTGCCGGCTACGGATGTGTGCGGACATACGCCGAGCTATTGGGTGAGACGGAGTTTGCCAACCTGCTGCAGAAGACGCTGGATGAGGAGAAGGCAACCGACGAGAAACTTTCAAAGCTCGCGCAAAACATCAACGTGGAAGCAGAAAAAGCAGCTTAGCCGGATCAAGACGGAAGAGCCGGGAAGACCCTGTGTTTCTGGATTCAGAGCGCAGGGTCTTTTGCTTTGCAGCCTTATAGTCAGCCAAGCCAAAAATGAAATCGTCCGCAGCGCCGACTCTGGTTCATAATGAGAGAACCATGACGGCTTCCTCCAGACAGATCAGTACACAGCCGACTGCACCATCCTCTGAACCCGCAGACGTCATCGGCGATCAACCCGCGCCGAATCAAGTTCCGCCACTTACCGGTTACAACCTTTTCCTGAGCGATCGCACATTGGCGCAGGCCGTTGAGCGCGAAGGCGCAGGCTGGGGACGCGAACAGATTAGCGAACTTGGGCGGCTGCTCGGCACGGAAGAGGCGCAGCGTTGGGGCTTTGAGGCCAATGAAAACAAGCCAGTGCTGCACACGCATGACCGATTTGGCAATCGCCGCGACGAAGTGGTGTTTCATCCCTCATGGCACAACCTGATGCGGACTTCAGTAGCGAACCGGCTGCACAGCCTGCCATGGCAATCTGACTCCTCTTCCGCAGGCGGCGCGGCAGCGCCCCGATCTGGCGCTCACATTGCGCGTGCCGCACTGATGATGCTTACGGCGCAGAATGAAGCTGGGCACACTTGCCCGATATCGATGACATTCTCAGCGGTTGCAGCTTTGCGGGCTGAGCC
>JASLFF010000688.1 GCA_030150795.1 Terriglobales bacterium
CCGGGAGAAATGACGATGACCTCATCGCCCGGTTCCAGCAGTGTGCTGCAACCCATCCAGTTGGCTAGCGCCGCACCCACCGTCACCAGCACGTTTGACGCCGACGCATTGGGATACAGCGCGGCAATGTGCTCGCGCAGCAGTGCCGTTCCATTCACCTCAGGATAGTAAAGCGGCAATTCCAGCAGCGGTCGCGGGTCTTCACCGGCCAGCAGGTCGCTCACATCGGCGCACTTCACTGAGCTGTCCGCTAGGTTGATCTCTACCGTGCGCTCAAATTGCGATTGAAAATATTCCAAATCGAAATTCTGAAATTCCATGCTTTTTCCTTGCTGCCGATCTAGAGACGCTGCATGCTGCGTTCATCCGCTTAACGTAGAGACGTAGCATGCTACGTCTCTACACGTAGTTTGTCGAAGATTCCGAAGGGCTTCGTGGCCCAGTGTTTCTTTGCCTTTTCCAGTACAGATAAAATGGTACTCCCAGCAGCACAATCGCGGTCCCGACCAGCGTCTCTTTTCTTTTTTCCACCGCGGCGTTGAGCGCCCACAAGCTGCCCAGCACCACGTAAATCGCCGGCAGCCACGGATATCCGGTGCATCGATAGGGCCTCGGCACATCCGGCTTCTTGCGTCGAAGGACGAACAGCCCCACCACGGTCAATACATAGCTGAGCACCATCATGAACATCACGTAGGTAAAAAGCTCGTCGTATTTGCCGCTCAGGGTGAGCACTCCAGCCCAGATCCCTTGCAGCACCAGGCTCATCACCGGCGTATGCCAGCGCGGATGCACCCGGGCCAGCGCATGAAAGAAAATGCCGTCTTCCGCCATGGCGTAATAGACGCGCGCGCCGCTCATCAGGCAAGGGGCCATGGCGCCAAAGCATGAGAGCGCCACCATCATGGAAAGCCACGGCGCTACTCTGCCGGAAAACATGGACACTGCCGCTGTTTGCGCAACGGCTTCTTGCGCGGCGATTTCATTCATCGGCAGCGCATAAACATAAACCGCATTGATGCAGATATAGACCACGCCCACCAGCAACAGTCCCCAGATCAGCGCACGCGGCACGTTGCGCTGCGGTTCTTTTATCTCGCCGCCCACAAAAGTGACATAAACCCAGCCATCGTAAGCCCAGAAGACGGCAATCAACGCTATGCCAACGCCTGTAACGATTGAGGTATGGTCATTCGCGGCGGGAATGAGCGAATGGCGGAAGTGGTCCCATGATCCGCGCCCAAGCAATAGTCCCCCGACCACAAAAACCCCAATCGCTCCAAACTTTGCCCACGTGGCTACGTTCTGCAGTATCGCGCCTTTCTTTACGCCAAAAATATTGATCAGCGTTTGCAGAGCAATGGCCGCCAGCGCGATCAGGTGCCCGCGCGTGAGATCGATGAACCGGAGTGAGAGCACTACCTGCTCCGCGTGCAGCGCCGGGAAAGTCTGGCCCAGATAGGTCGCGAATCCGACGCCTAGCGCAGCGACGGTCCCTGTGGCGCTTACGGTGAAATACATCCAGCCGTAGAGAAAGCCGGCTGCGTCGCCATAGGCCTCGCGCATGTAAACGTACTGGCCGCCGGCGTGCGGGAACATGCCTCCGAGCTCGGCAAAGGCGAAGCAGGCCAGCAGCGCCATGCCCATGCCCACCACCCAGACGGTAAGAAAAAGCCAGGGATGCCGTGTGTTGATGGCGACATCTTTTGCTGTGAGAAAGATGCCAGAGCCAATGATGCCGCCCGCAAGCAACAGGATGGAATCTGTAAGCGAGAGTCCGCGGACGAGTTTAGCTTCGCTGGGCAATATGAAGTCCGCGCGTAAATTGCGGCTTAGATATAATCTCGTTTTTGGCGGTCTAGTCAAGGGCCGGCATTTTTTGTCGCCACTTAGAACGGAACCTCGGGGAACTTCATGGACATTAAGCCACTCTACCTGCTAGCCGATAGCCAGTTGTTTTTCTGGAAAAGCGACGGGAATTCATTGGCTGAAAGGGTTTGCGCGGATATTGATAGCAGCAAACCCAGAGCTGCATACATAGGCGCATCGAACGGCGATCAGCCGGAGTTCTACAGCCTGTTCGTTGCCGCAATGGATTCCATGGAGATCTCCGACTGCCGTCTGGTGCCGTCCCAGCCCTCGCGTGAAGATATTTTGTTCCTGGAAAATGCCGGCTTGATCGTGCTTTCCGGAGGCGACGTGGAACAGGGCTGGAAAGTGTTCGAGCAGAACGGTCTCAAAGAACTGCTGCCGCGATTGCGCTATGACGGGGCGGTGCTGATCGGCGTTTCGGCCGGCGCGGTCCAGCTTGGTTTGGGACACCTGAGCAATGCGGCCCGGCCCAAACCGCTCGATATGTTTCGTTTCGCTCCGTTCTATATCGGAGCGCATGACGAAGCCAATGACTGGTTTGACCTGCGAGCGTTGGTGAACCTCGCGCAAGCCGACGCGCGGGGGATTGGGCTTCCAGCGGGCGGAGGCGCGGTCTATTACTCCGATGGAACGCTGGAACCGCTGCGCAAGCCATTGATCGAGATCGTGAAGGAAGACGCGAAGATCACCGAAAATATAATGGCGCCGCCGGTTCCCGGCCACCAGCCTCAGGACTGACCGACAGCCAACTAGGGCTGATTCGAGAAAGGCATCTTTGCGCTTTTGTTCGATTTCCATCATCCGGGGCAAACAGAGAGCCAGCAGGTGTTTCACTTTTCGGATGCGGCTTAGCTATGTGCTCGCGCCGCGGGCTCGTAAGGGCAAAACGGATCAGAGCCCAGCGCATCGCCCGTGTAGGCGAAGGCCCGCGCGCGCGATCCTCCGCAGATGTGGCTGTATTCGCAGATTCCGCACTTTCCGTGAAATTGGTTTGGAGTGTGGAGC
>JASLFF010000003.1 GCA_030150795.1 Terriglobales bacterium
CATTGCACTGGACGACGACGTGAACGAGGCCACCAGCCCCATCACACCGCACATGATGATGCGTGATGCTTTTGACTACAACGATAAGGCAATCTATCGCGCGCTGGCCGGCGGAGTTACCACGTCACTGCTGCTGCACGGCTCAGCCAATATGATTGGCGGACAGGCCGTAGTGATCAAACACAAGTACGGCCTCGGACGCGACGAACTGATCTTCCCTGGTGCGCCGCAGTCTATCAAATTTGCCAGCGGCGAAAATCCAAAGCGTGTTTATGGCAGCAAGAACCAGCTTCCTTCCACGCGCATGGGAAATTTTGAAGTGATGCGCGCGGCGTTTATTGAAGCACGCGAGTATATGCGCACCTGGGACGATTACGACGCCAAGGTGAAAAAAGGCGACAAAGACGCCACGCCGCCCAAGAAAGACCTCAAGCTGGAAGCGCTGGCAGACATTCTTCGCGGCAAGCTGCTGGTGCAAATTCATTGCTATCGCGCCGACGAGTTCCTTACCGAGATGGAAATGGCCAAGGAGTTCGGCTACAAGATCCGCGCTTTCCATCACGCGCTGGAAGCCTATAAAGTTGCTGACAAGATTGCCGCCAATGGCGTGGCTATAGCCACATGGCCTGATTGGTGGGGCTTTAAGTATGAAGCGTGGGATGGCATTCCATGGAACGCCGCCATCTCCGCGCACAAGGGCGTGCGCGTGGCGCTTAAGAGCGATTCAGAAGACGTGACCCGCCGCCTGAATCAGGAAGCCGGCAAGATCATGCACTATGGCCTGACGGAAGAAGAAGCGCTGAAGGCCATCACGTTGAATCCGGCATGGATCATCGGCGTTGACGATCGAGTTGGATCGATTGATGTGGGCAAAGACGCTGACATCTCAATCTGGAACAGCTACCCGCTCTCTTCTTCTGCGCTCGTTGATAAAGTCCTGATCGATGGCGATCTTTATTTTGACCGCTCGCTTCCCGGGCTTGGTCTTACCCACTACAAGGAGGTCCAGTAGCCATGCTGAAAAAATTCATTGTTGGAATCGTCCTTGTAGCAAGCGTTGCCGCGCAAAGCGCAAGCGCGCAAACAAAGAAAACGAAACCTACGCCTGCCGCCGCGCCGGCAGCCCACTCGAACACGGCGGCTGCCGCGTCCAATGAAACCATTGCCATTAAAGGCGGCAAACTGCTTACGATCACCCACGGCGTAATCGAAAACGGCGTCGTCGTGATGCACAACGGTAGAATCACCGCCGTCGGCGGACCTGGGGCTGCAATTCCTTCAGGCGCAAAAATCATTGACGCAACCGGGATGACGGTTTATCCCGGCCTCATCGATTCAGAAACCCGCTTGGGACTGACCGAGATTTCCGCCGAGCGCATGACCAATGATGAAATCGAGATGAGCGACGAAATCATGCCGCACATGCATGTTTACGACGCGTTTCACGCTGAGACTGCGCTCATCCCGGTCACCCGCATCAACGGCATTACCAACGCCATTGTGGCCCCGGCCAGCGGTGACACGCTTCCGGGCCAGGATTCATTCATCCAACTGGCCGGCGCTTCCGCCACTGAGATGCTGACGGTGCGTGATATCGCCATGCCGCTCAACTTTACCGGCGCTCAACGCCGCAACCAGAGCTTTGAACAGGCCAAATTCCCCTTCACCCGCATGGGCATGGCCACGCAACTGCGTCAGACTTTCATTGATGCGCTGGATTACGATCAGAAGATGACGGCCTATGACAAAAAGAAGTCCAGCGCAGACGCAAAAGACAAGGACAAGGCCGGCGCTCCACCCAAGCGCGACCTTAAACTTGAGGCGCTGTTGCCGTACCTCCACGGCAAAAAGCCGGTGGTTCTGGCGGCTGAGCAGCCTAACGATCTGCTCACGGCGCTGGAACTAGCCAATGAGTTCCACCTCAAAGTAATACTCAACCATGTAACGCACTCAGCCAGCCTGCTGGATAAGATCGCCGCCACCGGATTGCCGGTGATCGTTGGCCCCATTTACGAACAGCCAAAAGAGTCTGAGCGGTATGACGCGGTTTATAGCATGCCCGCGCAGTTGGCCAAGCGCGGCGTGAAAATCGCTTTTGCTTCTTACGATTCGCACCAGGCGCGCAACCTGCCTTACGCCGCCGGCTACGCCGTTGGGTTTGGATTGCCGCCCGACGAAGCGCTCAAGGCTTTGACCATCAACCCCGCGCAAATGTGGGGCGTGGAGAAGGACCTGGGCTCGCTGGACGTGGGCAAGATGGGCAATGTTGTTGTGGCCAACGGTGATCCGCTGGACGTGAAGACGGACGTGACGCATGTCTTCATTCAAGGCCAGGAAATTCC
This sequence comes from Terriglobales bacterium, assembly GCA_030150795.1. Next base: position 2,343 of record JASLFF010000003.1, read on the forward strand.
GCTGGTCAGCAAGCAGACGGAGTTGCGCGACCAATACTGGAAATAATTACAGAACCGGAGCCGACGGATTTCCCCCTCGGCTCCGGTGATTGCACTCTGCCCCGCTCATCTTTTCGCACGCGATACCAGCATTGCCGTGATTGTGATTCCACGGAGGCGCTTCGCGGAGACGCAGAGAACAGCCAAAATCGGACACAGGCAGTACCTGTGCCACACAATCAGTTACAATAAAGGCTGCTGGCCGAGTGCCCGGGGTTGCTTTCCTGGGTGCTGGCGTTGACATATTTGGGCCAAGTTGGGTATTCTTAAACCTTCACTGCTCTGCAGTTGGCCCGCC
>JASLFF010000045.1 GCA_030150795.1 Terriglobales bacterium
GTGTTTTCCCGATTTCGGGCATTGAATTGCCACTGTCGTTATTTCCGCACATTCAGCTCGCCTCTGGAGGGCGCCATGAGAACTTTAATCCAGGACATCCGCTACGGCATGCGCATGCTGTTGAAGAATCCCGCCATGACCACTGTCGCGGCTTTAACGCTTGCCTTGGGCATTGGCGCTAATACCACCATCTTCAGCGCCGTCAATGGGCTCATGCTTCGGCCTCTGCCGGTGGCTAATGCTGACCGCCTCGTCGTGTTTGACGGGCGGGCCCAGGGAGCGGCAAATTCATTCGGCCAGTTTCCTTTTCCTGACTTTCAGGACATTCGCAGCCAGGCCGACGGATTCTCTGACATCGTCGGATACACACTCAGCCTGGCCGGCATGGAGCATCAAGGCAAAGTTGAGCCCGTGATCTATAGCTACGTAAGTGCAAACTTTTTCCAGTCTCTGGGCCTCAAGCCCGCCGTGGGACGTTTGATCTATGGCGCAGAAACGGAAAAGCGCGGCACTGAGAATGTTGTGGTGCTCGGCAACGGCTACTGGAAAAAGCGTTTCAATAGCGATCCTTCGATTGTCGGCCAACAAGTAAAGATGAACGGGCACTCCGTCACCGTCATCGGCGTTGCGCCAGAAGGTTTCCATGGAACTTATGCGCTGGTGGATATGCAAGCTTACCTGCCGTTCGGCATGCGTACCTTGTGGATCACTGGGAACCAGGACGATTACTGGACCAAGCGGAGTGATGGCGACGTAAAAATTCTCGGCATTTTAAAGCCCGGCGCCAGCCGGCAGCAGGCGCAGGTTTCAGCCAATGTAGTAGCGCAGCGGCTCAATAAGGAATTTCCGGAAACGCACAACGGCATAACCTACCACCTCTATCCGGAAAGGCTGGCGCGTCCTGACCCTGATCCTTCCAACGGTATGCTGATCGTCGGCATTCTGTTCATGGTTCTTGCCGGCATGGTTCTGCTGCTGGCTTGCTCCAACGTTGCCAATATTGTGCTGGTGCGCGCCACCGCGCGTGAACGCGAACTTGCCGTGCGTACCGCGCTGGGCGCTGCACGCAGCCGCATCGTCCGGCAGTTGCTCACGGAAAGCGTGCTGCTGGCACTGATGGGCGCTGTTCTTGGGACAGTGGTTGGCGTGTGGACCACGCGATTGATCAGCTCCATCCGCATTGAAGTGGCTGACATTCCCATCCGTTTCGATTTCGGTTTTGACTGGCGCGTTTTCAGCTTTGGTCTTGCCATCGCCCTGCTCACGGGATTGCTGGTCGGATTGGCTCCGGCATGGCGCGCTGCCCGGTCAGATTTCAACACGGTCTTGCATGAAGGCAGCCGCGGCATCCTGGGTTCAGGCAAATCCAAAGTGCGCAACGTGCTGGTAGTAGCGCAGGTGGCCGTCTCCCTGATGTTGCTGGTCGTAGCGGGGCTGTTTGTTCGCAGCAGCCAGAATGCTGAACACACTTATCTGGGCTTTGATCCGCACAATATTCTCAATCTCACCATGGAAACGCGCACCATCGGCTTTGACCAGCAGCGCACGGAACAGTTTTTCCGCGAGATGAGAGACCGCGTTCGAGTATTGCCGGGGGTTGAGTCGGCCAGCATTGCCACAACCGTTCCCATGGGATACTCCAATGAAGTAAGCCGCGTCTTTGCCGAAGGACAGCCGCAAAGCAGCCAAGAAGCCGCGCCCAGCGCCTTCTACAACGCGGTTGATCCAGCGTATTTCAGCACCATGCGCGTTCCCCTGCTGCGCGGCCGGCTCTTCACTGACCAGGACACCGACAAGACCCCCAGGGTCGCGATTGTGAATGAGGCCATGGCGAACAAACTGTGGCCCGGCCAGGACGCGCTGGGCAAACGCTTTAGTGACGCCGCTGCCTCAGGTCCGTTCCTGGAAGTTGTCGGCATCGCCAGGCAGGGTAAGTACAACGATCCGGTGGATACGACCACCATGTTTTACTACGAGCCCATCGCGCAGAACTTCCGTTCGTTTGTGACGCTGCAACTGCGCACCGCCGGTTCGCCGGAAGCACTGATTCCGGTAGTCGAGCAGCAGATCCGCAGCCTGGCCCCGGCGCTTCCCCTGACAGACGTGCAAACCATGGAGCAATCGCTCGGCGGAGTCAACGGGTTCTTTCTTTTCCGCATGGGCAGCCGCTTTACCGTTGTTCTTGGGCTGCTCGGCCTGATGCTCGCCGTAGTGGGAGTCTACAGCGTGATCTCTTACGCGGCATCGCAAAAGACACATGAGATCGGCGTGCGTATGGCGCTGGGTGCCGGACGTGACGACATATTAAAGATGGTGCTGCGCCAGGGCTTTATATTGGTCGGCGCAGGCCTTCTCGTCGGCCTCGTCATGACATTTCTGGCCGCCCGCGGCATTGGATCTTTGCTCGTAGGTGTCTCGCCGTCCGACCCTATCACACTGATCTCGGTCGCGTTGCTGCTGGCGATCGTAGGCCTGGTTGCGTCATACATTCCCGCTCGCCGTGCGATGAACATTGAGCCGTTGCGTGCGTTGAAGTACGAGTAGGTTTTGTCCCGAGCGGAGCGAGGGATCCCTATAGCCAGAAGGATTTTCCCGAGCGGAGCGAGGGATCCCTATAGCCAGAAGGATTTTCCCGAGCGCCGCTTTTTCTGAAACCTCGAACGCAGTGAGAGGTCCCTATAGCCAAATTGGTTCGTAGGACAAGAGGAAACTCTTGTGCTGGGGAGCACTTTTCCTCCTTTGCGCCCTTTGCGGTGAAAACCAAACGTTTCTATCCTGAAGATCTTGCAAGACCATAGGGCTCCCTCTCTCCGCTCGGGATTTCAGAAAGAAGACCTAGGAAAACCTCTGGAAAACTCGTCCCAAACCCCGCCAAATCTGCGTTGACCTGCAACCCTGAATCGCTGACAATCGCCTTTCATGCTTTTCTACCTCGCAGGCTCCATTGAATACTCTCCTGACCTCGGCAAAGGCTGGCGCGCCCAAATCACTCCGGCACTCAAAGCCCTGGGACACGAGATTTACGATCCCGCCGAAGACGAGATGAAAAACCTGACCGCCATCGAAGCCAGCGAGTTTCGCGCCTGGAAGCAAAGCGATCTCCCGCGCTTTCGCAAGACGATCCAGAAGATCATTGCCTACGATCTTGATTTGATTGAGCACCGTTGTGACGCGATTGTCTGCTATTGGGACCAGTACGCCGGACGCGGCGCGGGAACACAGGGCGAGTTGACCTTCGCGCATCGCATAGGTATCCCGGTTTATTTGATCTGCGGGATGCCGGTCGAGCAAGTCAGCGGCTGGCTGTTGGGCTGCGCCACAGAAGTGTTTGCGAGCTTTGAGGAATTTAACGAGTTTATGCAGCACAAGCCAGCGGCCATCGCGGCTGGCTAAATGCGCCGGGTAACGAAGATTTGTGGGACGTAAAAAACCACGACGTAGAGACGTAGCATGCTACGTCTCCTGAATTAAGCACGAAAGTTTTGTGATAGAAAGACATAGCATACGCCCCAAGATAGAGGAGTTTTTTTCAATGAATGCAATGCGGGGAAA
>JASLFF010000067.1 GCA_030150795.1 Terriglobales bacterium
TATGATTTCCAGATTTTTCTTTATATGTGGTTTGCTGGGCTGCCTCGCCATCGCGGGCATGGCGCAGGACGAAGCGAAGGCTGCCGCGCGCAATGAAGTGGATCAAGGCGTACAGGCATTTCGGCAGGCTCACTATGAAGATGCGATCGCGCACTTTGAGCAGGCGGTCGCTCTGGACCCGGATTTCGTTGTGGCGCGAATGTATCTAGCGGCAACCTATTTGCAGGTGTTTGAGCCTGGAGTCGATACTCCGGAAAATGTAGTCCTGGCGACAAGAGCACTGGAACAGTATTCGGAAGTTCTACGCAACAATCCTTCTGACGTTGAATCCCTTAAGGGCCTGGCGTACCTGAAATTGCAATTGAACGATTTTGATGAAGCAAGACAAGCCTATGCCAAAGCTATCGCTCTGAATCCCGCGGACCCTGAATTGTTGTATGCGGCGGCGGTGGCAAACTGGTCAATAGCGAACCTTGACATTACCGCGGAAAAGGCCAAGCTGGACGCGGAGACGGAATATTCACTGATATCGTCGGAGGGCTGTTCCGACCTACGGGCGAAGTCGCTGGCTGTAATCGATAGCGGCATCGCAATGCTCGATAAAGCCATTTCTCTTCGCAAAGACTATATCGATGCCATGACGTATATGGACATGTTCTATCGTTCGCGCGCGGAGTTGGAGTGCGGAAACAAAAAGAACTTCAAGGCGGACATCAAGCAATCCAATGAATGGGCTGACCGTGCTGCTGCGGCAAGAAAGAAACAGGCTGAAGCCGCGCCAAAAGAAGGCCAGGAACAAGCCCCAAATAAACCCCAGTTGTAGCCGCCATTACCACCCTTCCATTACTATTCCGGCACATATCTAACAAACACCTTATTTACATCGGCTAAAGCCTGGGTATGATTAGCAAAAGCTCAGGAAAATCTCCCCCAATGCAGTGTTTTTATCCAGTTGCCGATGGTGACTGAAGTACCGTTTTCCATTTTTAGGGTTCCGCTTAGACTGCTGACATCACGAAAGACCAATGTACCCAGGCCCGCGACAGATTGTACCTTTGGCAACAAGGCTCTTCCGGCCGGCAAGTTTTGCCAAGACCAAATCAAGTGGGCAGTGATTAGCGTCACAGGTCAAGAACGGTACGGCCTTTTATTATTTGCTGTTTCATTCGACGATGAGCTGCAACTTCAAATTCGGCGGAATGAAGGCCCTACTCATGATGGGCGGCCTGCTATGCCTGCTGGTCTCAAACGCTGAGGCGCAAACCAGCTCTGGGCAGCTCACCATCACTATGAACGTGCAGTCATCCATTACTCTGATTTTCCAGAACAACCCGTCAGTAGGAACACCGGGTTTTTGCCCGCTGACCAATGCAGGCACCAATAACGTTGGCCTGGATTTTGGCACTGCGGCTTTTCCGGGAAGTTTTCATACGTTGGCGTGCGTAAATTACCAGCACCTGAACGCCGCCGTGTATCAAGTAAGCAGCGCTTTTGACGTAGTGGTAAGCAAATCCAATTCAAGCAGCCCGAACTACCGGCTGGCGGCGGAGATTTCCACGCCTCCGCCGGCGAACGTGAGCTGGCTGTTGAATAACGTAACGCTAACCACCGCAGGCTTTACCACATTGGATGCCGCGGACAATTATGCAACCCCGATTACTAAGACCCTGCAGGTACAGGTGAAGAACTCGGTTGCAGCGCAACCATTGCTGGAAACGATTACTTTTTTGGCCACGGCAAATTAGGTTTTGAACATGCTGAAGAAACACATTTCGATCATGCGCGGTGCGGCCCTGGCGGGCCTGCTGATGTGCGGCATTTCACTGCCGGCGCAGACCACGGCCTCAGGCGTGATCAACGGCAGCTTGAACAATACGAACGGCATCGCAATCCAGTTTGACAGCGATCCGGCAGGCGTAACGCTTGGCGCTGCCGGTACCAGTGCGGCCACGGCCAATTTCGGCACGGTCTCAGCTTTTGGTCCGCTCTCTGCGGGAGTGACCCGCCCCAGCGTTACCGCAGCTAACTTTACCGTACGGACGATTTTTGATGTGCAAGTAATTCAGGGCGGATTGAACAGCACCACGTACACGCTCACGGCGAACCTGGCCGCGGCTGCGCCAACCGGGATGAATTACAAAGTGGACGCCGTCACGCTGACCACTGCATTGCAGACAATCCAGGTGAACGGCACTTACAACACTGACATTGCCCACAACCTGGATTTGGTGATTTTGACGGCAGCGCCCGGAGCGGGCGGTCCGGCGGTGAACACGCCGATCACCACGACGATCAATTTTACGGCGACAGCCAATTGAGTTTTGCAGTATGGCTTTTTTGAAGTAATGAACTTTTGAATTCGAAATGAGGAGAGGAACGACAATGAAAAAAGTAATGCTCTTAACCATCTTTGCGGCGCTGATGATGATTTCTTCAGCGGCCGTTGCACAAACAGCCAGCGGCACACTTACCGTGACTGCCACTGTTACGGGCAGCATCAACCTGGTTTTCAACTCTGACGCTTCCGGCGTGGCTCTTTCCAGCGGCGCGGGAACCAACGCCGCGACACTAGCCTTCGGCAACGTCTCGGCTTTTGGCGCAATTTCTGCAGGCATCGTTCGCAGCACCACGGCGACAACTTTCACCGTCAGTTCCGCGGTTGACGTACTGGTCTCAAAGACCAACTCTGCCAGCGCAAATTACACCCTGAAAGCCCAGCTGGGCTCAGCGGACGCAGTGAATACCTGGACCGTCGGCGGCGTAGCCGTTACGAATGCTGCGCAGTCCACGCTGACCGCAACCGGCACGTATGCCGCTAACAGCAATTTCCCGGTGGCCATCACAGTACCTTTCACCACGGCCAGCGGAACCCTAATCAGCAACACCATTAATTACGTTGCAACCGCCAATTAAGGGTTTAATGGGATTTGCCCTGAAGAAAGATTGGGATAGACAGATGGATTAGAGCTGGGCGGGAGGTGCGAAATCGGGCTGCGTTATGCCTTGCCGTTATTGCTGTTCGGTTCCTCCCTCATGACCGACGGGTGGGCACAACGCAAGAGCACGGTAAAACGCACCTCCAGCGCCATCTCTATGAAGTCTGCAAGTGAGGGGGCAATCTCAGTGAGTTTTGTAAGCGCGCCGGATGGCGCCGCCTTGACCGGCGGAACTTCTGGCCAGCGCAACTTGAATTTGGGGACCGTCTCACACGCAGGCGGCGCCCAGACAGCGAACGTCCAGACGCAGAAATTGCCTGGGCGATTTGTTGTTTCTACACGGTTCGGCATCAGTATCCAGGCCGGATCACAAACTGCAACCACCGCTGCCGTGCTGGCCGCGCTTACCGTTCCCGATCCGGCATATACGTTCCGGCTGGACGGGATCACGCTGCAAACCGTTCCCCAATTGCTGCAGGGCCAGGCAAGGACAGGGACCACCGTGATGCATCGCCTGGAGATTGAAGTGCCCACATCTCTTACGGAGAAGAATTCTCAATTAAATAATGCAATTATTTTCCAGGTTATTCCCAATTAGGTTGTCTCGATCCGCCGTGGCGCAGTCGCTTAGCACCGCGCAGGATGATTTGCGGAATTGTGGACCGCAGGCTCGGGGTCCCCAACAAGCCCGATTTTGGCTTGGTGTGGTGGAGGTGCCCTCGCCTGCACGCAAGATAATTCATCCCTCTGTGGCACAGGCACTCCTGCCTGTACGCTTTTGTGTTTGCTGTGCCTTGCTGTGTCTTTCGGCTTTGCTGCACGCGCAAGCGACCTCTGCCCAGCAACCTGCATCGTCTGCAGCATCTTCACAGAACTCTGCGGCGACAGCAGCTCCAGTTCAGCCAACGGACAAGCCTTCCATCTCGCTCACTCCCGCTGTAGTGATGGCCAAGGGCAGCTTTAGCCAAACGCTGTCACAGACACTTACGCTCACCAACCAAACCGCGCGCGACTTCGCCTTTGAAATGGTGGCGGAAGATGTAGTCATTAAAGATGGCAAGCGCATTTTTGTGACAGCGGGTGAAACGCCCAACAGCATTGCCGCATCCGCGGTGTTCACACAAAAGACCGTGCTGGTAAAACCGTTTTCTTCCGCCGCAGTGGATGTGCGGCTCACGCTGCCGGCGGAGACGAACATTCGCGCCGTGGTGGCAATGTTTCGCGGGACAGACAAGCTGCCGACTTCTTCCGGGGCCGTAGGCATGACGGCGTCGCTGGGCGCGCTGATCACCTTCAATCTTACAGACAACGTAAAGCTACAGCCTGA
>JASLFF010000137.1 GCA_030150795.1 Terriglobales bacterium
TGGCCTCTGGCACTATCACAGGTGCTGTATCTACTGAGAAAAGGTGTCACAAGCGAAATAAATGTCAGGCTTGCGGAAAGCTGCAGAGTCGTGCCGTAACGGTTTTATAATTCCGGGCCTTATTTTGGACGCATGCAAGAAATACTATCCTAGTCATCCCGACGGCCGTTAACCCGCGTAACGGCATCGGGATGACTAGTTATAAAAAATTTGCGTTAATACTAAAACTGCTCTAAGTTATTCTCTCTTCTCCTTTTACAGACCCAAATAGGCGGCGCGCACCATTTCATTGGTGAGAAGATTTTTGGCTTCGTCGGCCAGCAGCACGGAGCCGTTCTGGACGACGTATCCACGGTCAGAGATGCTCAAGGCGCTCACGACATTCTGCTCTACGATCAGCATGGTAATGCCGGTACGACGGACTTCCTGAATTTTCTCAAAAACTTCTTCAACGATTTTGGGGGCAAGACCTAGAGAAGGCTCATCGAGAAGAAGAAGTTTTGGCTGGGCCATGAGTCCACGGGCAATGGCCACCATCTGCTGCTCGCCGCCGGAAAGCGTTCCGGCCAACTGGTTGAGTCTTTCCTCCAGCCGAGGGAAAAGCGCGAGCTGTTCCGCCATCAGGTGTTTTACATTTGCACGCGCCCGCGGAGTGAATGCGCCGAGCGAAAGGTTTTCTTTCACCGTCATGAAAGGAAAAACCTGACGGCCTTCAGGAACGTGGCTCACGCCGCGCGCCACCATGTCATGGGCGGGAACGCGTGAGACATCCTGTCCGGCAAAGCGCACAGAGCCGGTGGCCGGAGGTTTCATGCCGGAAATCACTCGCAGGATGGTGGTCTTCCCTGCTCCGTTCGCTCCGATGAGTGTAACAATCTCACCCGCATTTACCTGAAGGGAGATATCAAAAAGCGCCTGCAAGTCACCGTAATACGCCGTTATGTTGCCGACTTCCAGCAAGGGCGCGCCCGCCGTTGGATTGAGAGAGCTGATGGGCGCGTTCACTGAGTCAGCTCCTTGTATTTAGGCCCGAGATAAGCCTCGATGACTTCGGGCAGCTTTACCACTTGCACCGGTGCGCCTTCGGCGATTTTTGCGCCGTAATCGAGGACGATAACGCGGTGCGCAATCTTCATGACTACCTGCATCACGTGCTCTACGCCGCCGACCACGCTCACGCCCCATTCCGGCAGACGCTTCACCAATTCTGCGAGAGCAAGCGCCTCGCTGGTCGTGAGTCCAGAGACAACTTCGTCGAGAAGAATCAACTTGGGCTTGGTGGCCAAGGCGCGGGCTATTTCAAGACGCTTGAGCGCAGCCAGCGGCAAACCCTTGGCGGAAAATTTAGCCACGTGCGACATCTGCAGAAAATCAAGAATCTTTCCCGCTTCCTGCGCGGCTTGTCCCAAGCTGCGCGTGTGCATGAACGCGCCCAGCATCACGTTTTCCAGCACGGTCAGGCTGGGTATAGGCTTCACGATCTGAAAGGTGCGTCCAATGCCGAGACGCGCAGCGCGGTCCGGCGACATTTTGGAAATATCTTTGCCCTGAAACCGAATAACGCCTTCATTGGGATGAAGGAATCCGCTGATCAAATTGAAGACCGTTGTCTTCCCCGCCCCATTGGGGCCGATGATGAAGAGGATCTCGCCTTCGTTCATCGCCAGTGAAACGCCTTTTACGGCCCTAAGACCGCCAAAGCGCTTGGTGACGTGCTCCATTTCCAGAATCGGCGTCATTGTGCAGCTCCGCCTAACACTGGTTGCGGTTTGGCATCCTTAGGCGGCTTGATCCGCTTGCGGAACCGGTGTTGCAGTCCCCCAACGATGCCTTCAGGCATGAACAGCACTACCACGACGATCAAAACGCCGTAAATCAGAAGATGGCTTTCCTGGAAGACATTCTTGAAAGCCTCGGATGCACTGAGCAGCAGGACTGCGCCCACGATTGGACCAAGCAATGTTCCGGCTCCGCCCAGCATGGTGATGATGGCAATCTGAATCGAAATATCAATGGTGAGAATGCTGTCCGGAACAATAAACTGGAATGCGCTCCCGTAGAGCGCGCCGCCAAGTGCCGTAAGGAACGCACTCATGAGCAGCGAATACAGTTTGCAACGGGCCGTATTGATGCCGACGGCGGCGGCAGTGTCTTCATCTTCACGGATGGCCATGAGGTAATAGCCAAAACGCGAGCGCGATGCCCAATAGTTGGAGAGAAATGAGACCACGGCCAATGCCACAGCGGCGAGATAAAACGATCGCCAGAATGTCCTGCCAACAAAAAGCGCGGGCATGGTCAAGCCGATAGCTCCACCGGTTACGTTGAGGTTGGTGGCCGCCAATCGCAGGACTTCAGCAAAGGCGATGGTGGCCAGTGTGAAATAAGGTCCGCGAAGCCGGAAGGAGATCACACCGATCACGGCGGCGAATGCGGTAGATAACAGCGCGGCGAACAAGAGCGAAATCCATATGGGAATGCCGAGGCCAGCAAAGATGGCCAGCCCATAAGCGCCCATGCCAAAAAACGCGACGTGGCCAAGAGAAAGTTGTCCTGCGTATCCTCCCACAAGATTCCATGCTAGTCCGAGAGCGGCGAACAGCGTAATGCGGAAGAGCACCTGAAGTTGGTAATTGTTGCGGATGAACCACGGCATGCGCGCCCACACCAGCACAACGATGATCGAAACCCAGAACTTCCAGTTCTTTAAGAGGCTCATGCGCGCTGCCTCCCAAAGATTCCGGCGGGCTTGAATGAGAGCACCAGGAGAAATAAAACGAAATCGACGATTAAGGCCCATTGGTTGCCGAGATAAAGGCTGGTCAGGCTTTCCGAGAGTCCAAGCACCAGTCCGCCAAAGGCCGCGCCTTCAATGGAACCCATGCCACCGAGCACGACCATCACAAACGCTTTGGTGGTGTAGTCTTCACCAACGCCGGGAAAAAGATAGAGCCGAGGAAGCAAAAGTCCGCCGGCGATCCCCGCGAGCGCGGTTCCCAGAGCAAAGCTGATGCCCTGAATGCGAACAAGATTGATGCCCATGAGCGGCGCGATTTCAGCGTTCTGCGAGATCGCGCGCAGGGCCTGACCGGTCCGGCTTCGAACTACGAACGAGCGCAGTCCTATGACAAAAGCAACCGCGACGGCAAACGACAGGACCTCAGCAGCATTGGCACCGAAAGGCCCAAGATGCACGCTGCGATTGATAAGATCGATATTCGTCTGACGATAGTCAGCTTTGAAGATGAGCTGCGCGCCGTCGGTAAGGATCAGGCCGATTCCCATGGTCATGAGAATCTGCATGAAGTGGGAGCGATCACGGATGGGCCGGATCAGCGCCATATAGATGAGATAACCAAAAATAAATAGCGCGATGCCGGCGGGCAGAAAGCCGATATATGGATTGAGTTTGAAGTAATCGAAAAGAACGTATGTGGCATACATGCCCACCATGAGAAAAGCGCCATGCGCAAAATTGACGATGCGCATGACGCCAAAAATCAGGGCCAAGCCCATGCCGATCACGGCGTAGAGCGCGCCTGTCAACAAACCATCAGCACAGGCTTGTAAGAAGCGAACCAAACGTGTTTAGCCTTCCTGCCCGCCAAAACGCACGCGGTGCTATCGAGCCCTGCTGTTTATCTTTTCGACCATGCTGGCGCTGGAATTATAGGCTTGGCTTCCGCTGCGTCCGCGGGGAAAACCACGCGATATTGTCCCTTTTGGACTTGCGTGATCAGGACCGGATGCTGGTTTTGTCCGTTATCAAACTTGATAGGACCAAACGGAGTGGAAGACATGTTGATGTTCTTGATGGCATCGCGAATCTTGGCCGGGTCCAGCGACTTGGCATTGTTGATGGCCTGAGCGGCAACGCGCAACGCCGCATAGGCCTGAATGGCGTGATAAGCCGGATGACTGTTGAAGCGCTTGAAATATTCGGCGTCAAATTCTTTTGAGCCCGCCCACTTGGCTTCCGGCAGCCACTGGGAAACAGAGAACGTGTATTCGGCGTTCTTACCCGCGCCTTTTTCCGTGGGAAATTCCGCGGCAGCAAAGCCTGTGCCAGCAGAAGTGTAAAACCTGGGATTCAAATCCACTTCCCGGGACTGCCGCATGAGCGTGGTGGCGTCAAGAAGATAGGAGCAGAAATAAATCACGTCGGGATTTGCCTGCTTCACGCGCTGCAAAACCGCTTTGTAGTCCGGGGACTTCGCTTCATACGACTCAACAGCTACCAATTCAATCCCTGCTTCTTTGGCCGCAGCCGTCATAGCCTTCATGTTGGACTGGCCGAAGTTGGTGTTCTCATAAATGATGGCCATCTTCTTGGGCGCGCCATTGGCCTTCAAGAACGCGATGGTCGCCTTGGCATAGTCATTGGCTCCCGCGCAGACGCGGAAAATCCAGGGCGACTTGGAGTCCATTACGTTATCGGCGTTGGCCGTAGGGATGATGAGAGGCGTCTCCCGCTGCGAGACCGCCGGCACAATGGCCTTGGTGCTCTCACTGGAATACGAGCCCAGCAGGACGGGAACCTGGTCCTGATCGATCAGCTTGGAAACACCCTGCACGGCCTGGTCGGGCTTGCTCTGGTCGTCGTAAAAATCCAGCTCTACCTTTTTGCCAAGAACGCCGCCCTTGGCGTTGATCTCATCCAGCGCGATGGCATAGCCATTTTTGTGCGCTTCGCCAAAAGCCGCGAGACTGCCGGTGAGAGACGTGATGACGCCAATCTTGGTTGTGGCTTGTCCGAAGGCTGGAACGATGGACGCAAACAGAGAGAGGATTCCGAGTGCAGCGATTGCTTTAGAGCGCATATTCCCCCACATGGTTAAAAGTGATCGCCGAGCCCGAGAATTATACAACCTGAATCAATCATGCTTGCGGACCTCAGCTCCGCATTAAGAGACCGACAATCGAAGCCGACATAAGGTTGGCCATGGTTCCGGCAATCATAGCGCGGAAGCCGAGCTTGGCAAGCTGGTCACGTTTGTTGGGTGCCAGGGCCCCAATGCCGCCGATCTGAATGCCGATGGAGCTGAAGTTAGCAAAGCCGCAAAGAGCAAAGGTAGCAATGGTAAAGGAGCGCGGATCGAGCGCCGCCTTCTGCGCCCCCAACAGCGTATAAGCATAGAGCTCATTGATCACCATACGCGAGCCCAGCAAATTGCCGATGGCGCTGCAATCATG
>JASLFF010000145.1 GCA_030150795.1 Terriglobales bacterium
GATCGCCGGGCGCAATCGCATGATGCGTCGAATGATCATGGACGCAATCCGCAACGATCCGGAATGGAACAATGGCGAGTACAAACAACAACCGCACGGCCTGGCAGCCGCGCTGGATATTTTGCTGATCATGGGCAGCGCGCCTTTGCGCATGCAGAAAGAGGACCCAACGCGAGACCAGGCTGATGCCGCCCTGGAAAAATTTGTCGCCGAGCGTATGAAAACCACTGACGCAAATGACATGCTCTATTACTTTGACGCGTCGCGGAATTACAATCCTGAGCCGCAATTGGAAAAGATCACCGCGCCGCTCATCGCCGTAAACTCAGCCGACGACCAGATCAACCCGCCCGAACTCAAAATTATTGATCGCGACATTCAACGCGTGAAGAATGGGCAATACGTCCTGCTGCCAATCACAGACCAGACCCGTGGTCACGGTACCCATACATGGCCGGCGATCTGGGGTGACCATCTGGCGGACTTGCTGCAGAAATCGCAACATTGAGTTCTTCCAAAGAGATCAAATCAGTCTGCGAAAGTGGCCACGACCCAGAAGTTGGCGTAGCCATGCTCCTGGTCAGGACGGAAGCAAGCGCCAAACCTCATGATATGAAAATCAGCATTGGCGGCGCGTGGATTTAATTCTGCCGGGAGATGATGTGGGTCAGAAGAGGTGAATACAACCACAGCGTTGTTGCCCGAGACTTTGTCCGCCAGCTTCATAGCGTCGCCATTCGTTGCGCAAGCCAGTTGATGGAGCGCCGCATCTTCACGCGCGTAAATCGGCCTGATGCCCCTGGTTTTTCGCGCAAGATTAAATGCTTCAGCAAACGCGGTGTTGAACTGCGATTCCGAGTAGTCAGGAACAAGGAAGATGAAATCCTGCGCAACGTAGATCCTGCCTTGCTTTTCAACCACTCCGATTCCGACTGCGTTATAGCTGGTGCTCAGGATGTTGGCGCGATGCCCAGGTGACGTCATCAGCGCCGGATGAACATCTTCAACAAATTCCGTTTGGGCCAAATTTTCTGCCGAAACTGTAAAGCGCGCGCCGGTGGCGCCAAGCCGCTCCGGCAGAGTGGCTTCTCCGGGAAACTGGTGTGAGAGTTTGCCGCTTTCCGCAAGCAGTCGCGCATGGTCGCGTGCCGCACCCGCAGCATGTTCATCCCATTGCAGCACGGCCAGTCCGTGGCTGGCGCGCTCATGGTTCAGTTCCTCAAAGATGCGTTTTTCAGCGGGAGAAATAGCAGGGCCGGATTGGACTGCCTGCGCGGCGCTTAGCAGAAAAAGCAAAACGCAATGGAAGAGAAAGTTCATCGGCCCAAGGTCAATGTGAAGGATAGACAAAGAAAATTTTGAGATGATTCACAGCGGTGCTGTCAGTGCGAATTCTTAGTCCTTCGGTAAGCTCGCTCCCTCCCCACGCAGGGCTCATGAAATGATCGTGGTCACCTCCTTCTTTGATATACGTAAGGCTTTCGATGAGCGCGTCGATTCCAGCGGCATCCACACTCAAAAAGACCTCGTCTTCATGAACCTCAATCTGGACCACGATATCTCCTTAAATCATTGCTCGGCTGAGCGATAAAACGCCGCTACCACCCAAAACTTAGAGAACCCCGTTGCGCCCCCGGTCTGCAGGCATACGCCGACATTCATGCGTTGAAGCGTCTTGTCAGAAGTGAACTTTTGCATATCGTCGGGCAGCGCGCCGGGTTATGACAAGGAGAACACCAGCAAGCCAGATACGCCGGGCATGTTCTGAATCATCTTGTCAGTGTGCATGTCCTGGGAACAAGCGGCGTTTCTCAGGCGCTGATCACTGATCACGTCAACTGGAGGCATTTTTCGCGCGCGCCTGGCCTGGTTGAAATTAGTGATTAGAGACTCACGAAACTGTTTTTCCGTGTACGAAGCCAGCGTGTGAGCGAAGTCCTGCGTAATGAAAAGTTCATGGTCGCGCTCAACAATGGAGATGCCAATGGCGTTGTAGTCCTGATGAAGGATATTGGCGCGATGGCCCGGCGATTTCATCAGCGCCGTGTGGGCGGTATCAACGTCAGGCGCAGCCGCAACGTTTTCCGCTACGGCATTGAACCGCAATTTGGTCTCGCCGACGCGTTCCTGCAAAAGCGGCTCGCCGGGAAACTGGTGCGAAAGGTCTTGATGTTCCGCGAGAAGCCTGGAATGGGCTAGAGCTGCTTGTGCCAGACTGTCACTCCACTCCAGCTTGCTCAAGCCGGCTTTTTCCCGCTCATGATTCACGAGATCAAGGAGCTGCTGCTCGCGCTGAGACGGCCCAGCGTGAGCGGAGATCGTGACAAGAAAAACAAGACAAGCAATCGCGCCAATGGCCCTGTTCATGTGCAATGCACATTGTACGTGAGAAGCTGCCTCTTAAATGCGTGGAAGCTAGAGGAAAGAGATGTTTGAGCCTTCTTTCCGGCGTGCCCAAGACAACAATAGAGCTACTGCGCCGCCGGAGCCGACCGCAAGTCCAAAAAAATCCCGCAATAGGTCAGACCGAATCATCACGACGCCAAGCCCGATCATACAAATGGAGCCGATAACGCCGCCGGCCACCGGTATTTTGTACCCGGAAATGGTTGATGCTCGTTTGTTGCGGCTCCAATACAGGACCAGCGCTACAGCGCAGCCGGCGAGGATCGACAAAGAAAGGAACTGCCATGCGAATGCAAGCCGTCCCACCAGGATGGCGGTCATTCCGACCACGGTGGCAAAGGCAGCAACTCCGCCGCCATCGTGTGACTTGTACGCGGCAATGCTTTCGCTCCCATGACTCTTCATCACAGGGGTAATTTGAGCATTGCTGTGCGCTGGTCTCGCATTATTTATGGCGTCCGGCAGACACTCATTTCTCTGCGTAAGGAGCTCAGTTGGCGTCGCGGGCTGGAGAGGCAAGGCGTCCCGCCCGGCAAACAGCGATATGAGTTCGCGCCGTGGCGCCAGACGGCGGAGGACCGTGATTCCCGTCGTAAGCCCAATGCCACAGACCACAAATGAAACGATCAGAGCGCCAATCGTCGGAGTAATCAGTAAATCCAGGACAAACCCCAGCAAAGAGACGGCAGCCACAGTCACGCCGATCACAGCGGTTATTGCCGCCGAAATCCTAGCGGGCGTTGTCGTAGCTCCCTGGCTTGGACTGCTCATAGCATCTCCGTAACACGTTTGATCCGCTATCCGCGCGAAAAATGGAGTATGACTGCAACCACGCCGCCGGCCGCTAGTGCCCCCACCAGAAAATAACTCAGTTCCGGCATGCCGACTAGAAAACCGGCCACAAAAACGACCAGACAGACGATTGCGGCGATGACAGTCACAAGTCCGCCGGGAATCGGCCCCTTACCTATGGCGATGTCTGATCTCTGCTCAAAACGCTCCATGTCGGAATCTCCTTTGGAGAAGTTGCAACTTCAGCAGGCAAATCTCTGCTTTTCATTTTTCAGATCAAAACCGGCGCCAACCCGAATTGGAGCCGGCTTCTGAAGAATTACCGCTTATGCCCGCTTGGCTTTCAACTCACTCAGAATGCGGCTGATCTCGTCTTCCTTTTCCATCTGGGCAAAGCGGTCTTCTACGCTGGCCGCTTCGGACGACAGCAACTCCGTCTTGGCGTGGCCTACCGCGTCCTGGCGCATCACCTTGTGCCGCATGCGATCAAACGTTGCGCCGTGGTCCGGGCCGGAGACTGCCGACTGCGCGTCAGCCGCCTTGCTCAGCGTGCGGGCGCGCCGAGACTGCGAGATCAACAGCTCACTGCGCGCGCGCGCCTCTTCCAGCTTCTGCGTGAGCTTGTTGAGCGCATTCTTCAGGGTCTCCACTTGCGCCGTCTGGTCGGCCACCTGCTGCCGGAAGTTTTCAGACATCTGCTTGTAATGGAGTGAACGTTCAATGGCAGCGCGAGCCAGGTCGTCCTGCTTCTTGCCTACGGCCATTTCCGCTTTGCGACCCCAATCGGCAATCTTGTCTTCATTCTCCTTTTGCTTTCGTTCCAGCAGATGCTGGTCAGCCATGGCAATGGCCACCTGCGTCTTCACCTGGAGCAACTGGTTTTCCATGTCCAGGATGACTTGCTTGATCATGATTTCCGGGTGCTCAGCTTTGTCAATCAATTCGTTTAAGTTTGCCCGGATCAGGGTTGAAACTCTTTCTAGTAATGCCATAAGTCCTCCACAAAAATTCAAGAATTCCGATCTCTTGCTTCCCTTTCGTTCTCAACGCATCGAATGATGGCCCAAAACTCCTGTCACAAGCACCCCGACGGAACCTGCGACGAACAACGCCGGCAGAACAATCCAGATCACTTTCAACGGCTTGCCTGAAATATTGAAGGTGATTGTTTGCCAGAAAACTGAAAAGAGAACGGTGGCCGTGGCCAATTGGATCGCGCTTACTATTGGGTCCGCCGAGAGTCGTGTAAAAACCAGCCACGTTGAAAGCGCGGCGTGTCCAACGACCAGCAAAAAGATAAGCACAGCCATCGTTCTTCTGCTGGCCCAGCCGTCGGGCCGCAGCGTGACGCCGAAATGTACAGCCACACGCTCCGGCAACTCATCCCATACGCTGAGCAAACGAAACAACAGCGCGGCAGCCAGTATCCAGATAACGGCAATGGCGAGTGTAGCGATCACAGACTTGCTCCGCCTGCATTCGCGGTACGGGAGTTCGAATCGCGCGTGAAGCTCGAAGGCCGCGCCGCCCGCTTTCCGAAAGAACCCAAGAGCACGCCGATGGCGATTCCCGCCGCCAACCAGAAAATCCAACTGCCGGCCAGCAGCGCGACCAGCGCGCCCGCGATCAGACCTAATACAACCCCGAGTAGCGAAATTTTCTTCTTCATCGCCTTCTCCATTACGGTGGATAGTTCTCTAAAACCGGCAGGCTGCTCCCAACCTGCCGACATTCAACCGTTACTTTGCCGCCGCCTTGGCTTTGCCAGCGGGAGGCTCGTCTCCGCCCGGCAGTTCCGGCGAGGGCTTTGGGCCTTTGTCGCCAATCTGCTTCACCTTGGAGAACAGCTCCGCCATGCTCATGCCGGAAAGCGCTTCAAACAGCGCCGGCACTTGCGCGGCGATCTCCGCCATATCTCCGGTGATTTTGCTCATCCCGGCCGAATGCCCGTTGCCGGTAGAGACAATGGTGATTTTGTCGACGTTAGCCAGCGGTGACGCCATGGCGCGGACCACTTCCGGCAAGCCTGTGATCAACTTATCCACCACGGCTGCCTGGTTATATTCCTGATAGGCTTCAGCCTTGATGTTCATGGCCTTGGCTTCAGCCTCACCTTTTTTGAAGATGATGTCGGCTTCAGCTTCGCCTTGTAACCGGATGGCATTGGCGCGGCCTTCGGCTTCCGCGATCAGGCGCTGCTTTTCGCCTTCCGCGATATTCAGCACGCGCTGCTTTTCGATTTCTGCCTGCTTCAGCACGGTAGCAATCAGCTCATTCTGGTGGCGCGCGATTTCCGCTTCCTGCACCTTGGTCTGTTGCTCTCTTTCAATCAACTGGACCTTAACTTGCTCTGCCACTACTTGCTGTTGTTGTATGTTCTGCTGAATTTCATACGCCTTGTCTGCCTGCGCCTGTTGCTTCTTGATCAGCTCAGAATAAGTGGCTTTCTTGACTTCAAGGTCGCGTTGCGCTTCTGCCTGCTTGGCCTGGGAA
>JASLFF010000150.1 GCA_030150795.1 Terriglobales bacterium
GTGGCGGGACAAAACCTTCGATACGTGGTCCAGCCCTGCTGTGGAGACGAATAAGTTTTCAAATGCGTGGAAGATTGTTGCTATGACAACAACTTATTTGACGGTGGCAGAATCTGCGCTGGCCCTTGTCTTGTCGCCCCGAAGTTCTCTCAAGCGTTCTTTAAGTTCTTCAGTGGTTTGGGTTAAATACAGCCCCTGATACCTCTTCCCGTCGGCCCGCGAGTAGTCGGCCAATAGGCCATACTGTTTAAATCCAAAATGCTGCCACCATAAAGCTGCATGAGTGCCTGCCCGCACATCAAGGCAAATCACTTCTCGCTTAAGCTCCTCGCACTTGCAGGCAATTTCCTCGAATGCGCGCAAAGCAAGGCCGCCTCCACGGAATGATGGATCGATTGTGCCACGTGTGAGTTCGACAATATGCTGGTGGTTCGGTGAGGAATTCGGAGTAAGGATTAGCTGACCGACAATCACTCCATCCTTATAAGCAACAAGCACGTGTCGGTGGCTTGACTCCACGTCCTTATTCAATTGCTGCATTAGGAGACTGCCGGTCTGATCATCAATAGGGCCCGGAAACCCAATGGTTGTCTCTTCCTCTAAAGTACGATTCATTAAGCGTAAGAGCTGTCGTCCAGTATCGGAGTCCACGTTGTGCAGCCATTCCAACCGGATGTCTGCTGCGGCGCTTCCAGCAGCTTCAAGCAACCATGTGGAAATTACCTGTTGCCCTTGCGCAAGCTGTTGTGCCTTGGGGTAGAAGCCACGGCGGTCGCGGTCTGAGATGCTTTCATAGATCAGTTGCCAAATCCCGCACGATGTCCGGCAGAGGATCTGGCAACCCGGCTGGGAACGTTTTCTGACGGTCTTGAGAACGCTCTTTTTAGGGCTGAACAGAATCCCGATCACAACAAGATCGTAGTTGTGAATGTCGTAATCAGAATCCTTGTCGCCTAGCACGGTCACCGCACCACTAGCGCCATAGCTCTCAACCACTTTGCGCGAGATCTCAATGGCACTGGAATCACGGGCCACACAATCAACCGGCACACCCGTTTCCGCGTGAAGCAGGAGCGCGCTAATGGGAAGTGCCCCACTTCCAAGAAACAGAATACGTTGAAGGGTAGACCGAGAAATCAGCGCCAGTTCGCGTTTCACCAGCGCTGAAAATCTCTCGTAAAGAAAATAGTCGTTGAGGGCAAGACCCCCTTTTACAAAGCGATGCGCAAACTGGTCCTCAAGCCGGGTCTGCCAGAAAGAGTAGGCTTCATTCGCGCGAGCCAACATTTCCGGCGAGATGCTGTCCAGAACAGTTTTGGCCTTAGTCCCATCCTGAGCCGCCGAGAGGATGAATTGCTCCATCTGCATGATTGCTTCATGCAGCTCAGAGAATTTGTGGTGATTCTCGCGGACGGTCTCATAACTTTCGCTTACACGCCTTAGAACCTGAGAGACTGTACCTTCTTCTTGCTCCGGAAAAATGCGGACTGCCACACTCATTTCGCACCTCAGGCCGGAGTACCGACCGCGATTGGTTCGGAAAGCGTATAACCCTGTGCTTCATAGGATTTTTGAATTCCATCAAAGAAACGCCAGAACCTGTCACACGTTCCTTCCACGGCTTCAATCGCTTCCCGCTGCATTTTTTCAGTGGTGCAGATCTCAGACACCAGGTCCAGGCCGTCGCCAACGTGGTACACATCTTCCACCGCGTGCACGGCAAAGAAGGCCAGGTCCTCAGGCTTCAATCCATACATCTCCGGTATCAGTTGGTCTTTGGTCTTCCCTGCCTTGGTCTCAAGGCTCTGCCCTTCAGAAGCGATCATGACGGCAGCAGCGCCCATGTGCACCGTTGCCGGGTTGTCACACAGTTGTTTGCGATATTCGACCAAGTCGATGGTGGTGGGCAGCGGCACCTCATCTTCTATTTGTTGCTTGGTGAGACCCAAAGCCAGAATGAAGCGCTCCATGAGTTCCATGTGATTCGCAGTCTTTGAAAGCGCACCTGTCTCTTCTTCATAGAGGTTCACGGCCAACGCAGTCCTAGACTTCTGGATTGGACAGTGGCAATAAATCTGTCCCAGATAGCCGGTGAAGGCCCTGGTCAAGTGAAAAGCCTGAAGCGACATTTTGCTGACCAGCGGAAGGTTCTTCTTGGGTTTAGCCATCTCTTGAAGGACTGGGTGGTCCAGAGTAAGCCTCTTATGCAACGTTTGTTCCAGTTTGTTTCTGAATTCCTCTTTGCTCAACATTTTTTATCTCCTTGATTTAATTGCGAGTGAATTTGTATTGCAAAACAACGACATCGAGTGACTTACTCTGGAAATGCCACATGTTTTCTTACGTGAAATTCTTGCAGGATGCTGTGGAGGGACAACTTCATCGTCTAGCATTCGTGCGACCTAGCGTGTCCGGGCCTCAGTAGCGAGTCCCGAGCGCCATGGGCCATTTAGGGTTTGCTGAAGAAAATTTGCCGTCGAATGTGCTTGGCCGGTAAAACAGCTTGATCGCGTAGAGCCGGGCCGGTAACAACAACTATTTAGGCAGCCACGCTCACTTCAGTTTCGAGAAGACGAGAGATATTTTGATGAAGCACCAGTGATTTCTCTCTGTCGTTTAATTCGGCCAGAGGGCCGGTCTCCGCTGTGACTGCTGCGACAAAATCTTTCTGGGTGCCTTGCAGACGAAACACTGGAAAGTCCGTCCCGAACATCACTTTATGATTGATTCCCACGGATACCACTTTTTTGACCGCCGTGGCGGCAGGATCATAGCCGAGCGTCGTCTGAAAACCGCTGATGTCCAGGTAAACGTTAGGTCTAAACCTGCACATCATGATGCACTCTTCCACGAAGCTGACTGCGCCGTGGGCCAGAATGAAATTCACGGTCGGGAACAGACGCGCTGCTTCGTCGACAAGGAATGGTGCAGCAAAGTTGAAATCCAAAACCGGTGATGTGGGGCCAATATGCAACAGGACAGGAACACGATGGTACGCACAGAGTTCGTAGTAAGGAAACAATGAACGGTCACTTGGACTATAACCACAGGGAGGATATAGCTTGAGCCCGCGAAACCCGAACTCCACAAGTGAGCGCTCGAACAACGCTAATTCATCTTTGCCCCAGCGCGGATCAACTCCTCCAAACACTTCGAATCTTCCCGGATGACGCTGCAGTACCTCGCGATGCCTGTGATATGACTCTTCAATCGTAAGCTTGCAGTCCTTGAGAGCATAGGTGAAGTCTGGAATCAGTAGGACGGTCTTGCTGATTCCGCTTTCGTCCATCTCCGCAACCAGAGCATCGCACAAGGGATCCTGCATCTTGCTCATGAACATGGCGGTAAGCTTTTTCGCCGTCACAGGAACACCCTGCGCCGAAAGCGCAACCACCATATTCGCCACCGATCCCACGACAAACGACATGGGATTATGCTCTTCAGAAGCAATATGACAGTGGGAATCTACGATCTTCAAAGCGTCGGGGCCCTCGTCTTCAATAATGTTTCTGCTCATGACTCTTGGCCTACTTGCGCTTTGCTCATGATGTCACGGGCCGCGGCGATCAGGTCATCCACGGTTTTGAGCTTGGCGACATTGATCTCAATACCTAATTGGACGATATCAATTCCGAACAACTCCTCAAACCGGAACACTAATGACAGCATTCCGATAGAGTCCAGGCCTAATTCTTTTTGCAGGCTGGTAGCCTTGGTAATTTTTACTTTCTTAAACTTGCCTGCAACTCCTGAGGCAATCAGCCCCATGATTTGCTCATCGAATTGGGCATCAAGCTCCACTAAGCGCTCCTGGCAACCGTTTTACCGCTTTTTCCGTTACCGTTCAGGAAGTGTTGAGCAATCTTTCTTCGGTCAAGTTTCAGATTAGGACGCAGAAAGCCGTTCTCCCGAGAAAACGTCTGGTCGCTAAAAATCACCGTGTCCACAGTAAGAGACGGTTTGCGCTCGTTGAGCTGGTCAACGAACTGCTGAATGCGGACTCTGACTGACACGTCTTCCAAGTTTTTGGGAAGGACGACGGCCACAAGATTCGGTGAGTCCTCATGGGCAAACACTACAGACCGCGCAACGTCAGGACATGCATCAATTTCCGCTTCAGGAAGCTCAGGATGAACCTTGTTCCCGCCGGAAGTCACGATCATTTCTTTCTTGCGTCCGATCAGGTAGAGATATCCATCTTTGTCAAACCTGCCTACGTCCCCCGTAGCAACCCGGTTCCGAGTGATGAATGTCTGCTCTGCCTCGCCATCAGCGCACTCGAAATAGGTGGAGGCAATCCGGTAGTCGCGAATAGCGATCACCTCTCCATCGGGAGCAAGTTCCACCCGTACTCCCGGCAGCGGTCGTCCTACAGAGCCCAGCTTGCAATCCCCAGGTACGTTCAGGGCAATGCCGCCAAACTCAGTCATGCCATAAGTCTCATAGAGCGGTAGTTGCATTAGACGAAAGAGTTCGAGCGTAGACCGTTTAATCCCGGCCATGCCAGTGACCATGAAACGCATCTTGCCACCTAAAGCTTCATAGGCATCTTTGAAAAGCCCGCGGGCAACACGCGCGCGGAGGGCCTGCGAAGGCAGCATGCGGATAATTGCACCCGCGCTCCGTGCCGTCCAGCGTTTCCATCGGGGAAGATTGTAGAAGCGATTTTCGAAAGCTTCATAGAGCATTGGCGGAGCAACCAGAATGGTGGGATGGAGGTCTTTCAGCGCACGGAAGAGGCGATTCGGATCAGTGACGATGAGATCAAACCCATACCACAAGGCCGAGTAATACATGAGGCGCTGCTGAAAGTTCGAAATCGGCAGGAACAGCAACAAGCAGTCATCCGGCAATGGTTCAGCCCGTTGAGTGAACGCGTCAACACTGGCTTCAATACCCTGCCGCCACAAGGTAAGCCCCTTCAACCGGCCTGACGATCCTGAAGAAAAAACCAGCCCTGTTGTCTCAAACTCCCAATCCGCCGGACCTGCGGGGCGCGGAATTGCCCGAATGTTCTCATTTTCGGCATCGAGAAAAGCCACAGCGGAGCCCTGCGCCGCCTTGTGCTGTTTTTCTGACGACGGCACCAGCAGCAGTGACAATGAATACTTATCAATCAGCTGGTCCGCGCTCATGCTGGCAAAATCATCAGTGAACGCCACGGAGAGCGCCCGTAGTTCCAGAAGAGCCAGATCATAGATGATCCATTCGTAACAGTTGCACGCCCAAATACCAACGCGAGCCCCAGGCTGGATTCCACAGTTTCTTAACCATGCGCACGCCGCCATTACATCCGTATGAACGGTTTGGTGGTCCCGTTTGACAACTTTGCCTTTCTCGAACGTAATAATCACGTTCTGGCGCTTTTTCTCGGCGATGTGCGAACTCAGCTTTCTGAGGTCCATGCCATACTCCTGTCAGGAAGTCGCTACAGCCGAACATGAAACACCCATGCCCGCGGATTCAGCTTCGATGCAATCTGAAATTGATTCAGGCACGCACGATTGAGATATCAGCCCATCCGCATTTCGGAAGAATTCTTTGAGCATATCCGCCACGAATTCAGGCCGGTCATACAGGCAATAGTGTGTCGCGCCTTTTACGTGTACGTGCCGTGCATGGGGGAAGAGGGCTGCAGCTTCAAACGAACCAGCCGGCGTTGCAACCTGGTCGTATTCGGCACTGATCAACAGCACCGGCACCGTAACTTGCGCGAGCTTGGGTCGCACATCGTACTTCCAGAAATCAACCAACTGATGGGCATAGTTGAGGGTTGTTTCTTGCGTGCGAAATGGCGCCAGAACATAACCCTTGAGGTCGGCATTCATAAGGGAAAGCACGTCTATGCTCAACTGCTCGCCGCCCTTCTCCAGCATCTCTGTTTCATTCTCTTCATCGCGTGAGTTCAAAGTGTTCATCACTGAAGTGGCCATCGCCGGCTTGCGCACCAGCATGCGGCACAGTGTTTCCATGTTGTGCTCGTAGGGACTGTCGAGTTCTTCAGGTCCACCGTCACATTTCAGGGTGTTGTTTAGGAGGACCATGGAACGCACGACTTAAGGGCGACGTACATGGAATTCGACCGCCACTTTCCCTCCCGTACACCAGCACACCAGGTGACATGCCTGAAGATTTTCCTGTTGAAGAACAGCATCCAGATCGTCTATTTGCTGTGGCAGCTCGAATGGTGGAGGTGGAGCAGTAATCCCGCGCGGTTCCCATATGATCACGCGATGGTCTTCCAACAGGTTATCAAGCAAACGATACCAATACTCCAATCCTTGACCCAGCGCATTCAGCGCAACTATCGGGACACCTGTTGTTCCAGCTACATAGTAGGTAAGTTCCGATCCATCTCTATTAACGGTTTTCCGTTCCAGTTTGCCGGCTAATTCACGGGCGCGAGACCTGCGAGATGCCAGGGCCTTGTCTTGGTCCTTGCGCAGCGATTCTAAAAGCGTTATGCAGGCTTCTTCGTCAAACAAGGCGCTGTCTGGAGAAATACCTGCGATACGATAAGCTTCCGATTCGGACGGTCCTGACGTTCCCTCCTTCAGGATTTCTCCCGGACTGGAGAGGCGTTCCTGGAGGATCTGGTCGATCGCATTTAGAGATTTCGCATCTCTGGCCGGAAGAAGGCTTACGCCGTATGCAATGCTGATGCACTCAAACAGAGCCGCCAATGGAGTCTTCTGGGGACTGGCAATGCGGAAGTGGGAGTTTGCGGTGCCCTGTGTCTGCGAGATCCTTAGAAGCAGTTCTGCAGCCATGCCGGCGGACATCAGATTCACGCCTGCATTTGCCTGTGCAACAAAGCGCAATGCCTGATAGTCAAAGTATTGCGGTGACCGTTCTTCAATCTCAGCTTTCAAGGAGTGCAGCGCCAACAGGAAACGGGAAAGAACGCTTCTTTGCTTTAGGGCTGAATGCTCGCGACCCAGGACCAATGAAGTTGAGAACGTGCGGTACGTGATGTTCTGGGCCTTACAACGCTGCGCAACTTCCTGGTACAGTGCCTGCGCTGCTGTGTTTTGGTCGGCGTCGTCATAGCAAACAAAATTGAATTCCCGGGTGCCGATGCGAGCGCACGTCGCGAAAAGCCGGTCCAGAGTTTCTGGAGAACTTTCGGGAACTTCAACATTCACGAAATACCAGCATTCCGCTGCATCTACAGAAGAATGTGCATCCGCCGGTTGCAGGCCGCTCACCATTTCCGGCTGAGACTTTTTGCTTTGCTGCGGGGCAACGTGGGCCACCAAGGCAGGTATCTGTTGTGAGGCCACACCACTGGCTGGGTCAGCAAAATAGAAAACCCTGTCATCCGACGCACTCAGGCACTGCGCCGCAAAATGACTACCCAGGCAGCTTTCAATGCCATGAATAAAGATGTTCCGCATACTCAACGCCCCCGACTTCAGGAACAAGTAAACAAACCTTTTCTTATGAGGTAATGGCAAATGCCCGAACAGGAAAACTTCCGAAAGATTTTACTTTTACCGGTACAGCAAAGAAACGAAAGCCATCAGCCGGGAGTTCTCCGAGGTTGGTGAGGTGCTCCACGATAGGGATGTTCTGCTGCAAGAGTAGCGTGTGCACGGGCCGGGATTTATCGTGAATGTCGTCAATATTCATTGAGTCGATTCCCACCAGCGCCACTCTGCTTTCGGCCAGAAATTCAGCTGCCTTGACGGTAAGAAAAGGCGGAGCGTCAAAATAATCCTCACTCAACCAATAACGTGACCATCCCGTATGCACTAGCACAGCTTTACCGGCCAATTGCCTGCCCTTAAGCAATTCCACATCCACAGCCCGATCTCGATCAGCCGTGATGCGAACTCCAGGCAGATCAGCCAGAGAATCCAATGGCAATTCTGAGAGGTCTTTACCTTTCGGGAAACGATGGAAAGGCGCGTCCACGTATGTCCCCGTATTGGCCACCATTTCAATCCTGCCGATGTGAAACTCTGTTCCCGGAGCATAGAATGCCTTTGAAGATTCCCGGCTGCGATAGTCACTAATCACAGGCCCAGGCATTCCTTTATAGGTAACCATCCCGTGTTCCACGGTGTGGCTGACATCAATAAGCCTCTTGCTTCCATTTGCTGAGAGAGACTGATTCATTTTGGGAACGTTAGATACTGTTGAAGAACGGCCCCGGCTGTGAGACTTTCCCTAGACCGGAGAATGTTGAGACCCGGCAGTCTCGTTCCTGTGGCTCAGCACTGGCCAGTACTGTTGAATTCTTTCCTTGCCTGCTGGTCTCAAGCGGCATGGAAACTCCGCACAAATCGGTATTGACGAGGTCACGGCGGTGATGGGCCTTCAACTTCATCAGTACATTCGATACATGGAATTTCACTGTGCTCTCAGAGATGCGCAGTAGTTGCGCCATTTCCCGGTTCGAGTATCGTTTGCGCAGGAGCTCAAGCACCTGATTCTCCCGTGCGGTAAGCATCTCCACACCGGTGCTTACAGTAAAGCGTTGCGACGTAAGCTCCACGTAGATGCGAATAATCTCACGAGATGCCCACACGCGGCCCGAAGCGACTGCCTCAATGGCGGCGCCAAGCAGCTGCGAAGACTCACTGTGGGTAATAAAGCCGGCAATGCCAGAGTGGAGCAAGCGGGCCACTTCAATTTCCGGCTTGGCGGAATCGAGCGCCATGAACGCACACCCAGGAATGGCCGCCGACAACCCGTCAAGATACTCTGTTAATGGAAGCGGCAACCCCCAAAGATCAATCAGGACCACAACACGCTGGCCCGCAGGAAAAGGGTGGGCGATCTTCACATGATCCGTCAGAACCACTGGGACCATCTTGTTGACTCGAACAAGCTCAGCAAGGTGGTGTGCCGCCAATGAATG
>JASLFF010000169.1 GCA_030150795.1 Terriglobales bacterium
ATTCCCCATCCGGGTTCATCTGCGCAAATCTGCGGCAACATGGTTTTGCTTTTCAAATTTCGGCGATTTTGTCAATGATGGCAATTCTGGCAATTTCAGATCAGTGTCATCAGTGCTAATCAGTGTTAAAGGTTTTTTGCCAGCTCGCTCAGCTCCACCACATCCAGCGGACAATCTTTCCAATTATGTTTCCAGCACACAATCACATCGCACTTATCTTTGCGATGCCTGTGCTTCTTGAAGTTCCTGCTCTCAAATTCAAATTCAATCCTCACGCGCTGCCACACCCCGGGCGCTACTTCGCGCATCGCAATGCAATCAGGGAACCCCGCCTGTAGCCGATGCACCACAAATCCGAGCTTCCGCGCCATCATGCCAAACACAAACACCACGCCCAGCTCATTCGTCGGCTCGTGCGCCAGCTCCGGCCATGGCAACGGCCGCCCATATACCGGACGGTCCCGCATAATCCCGCCTTTCCGGAACCTCTTGTTCTCGCGTTTATCTTCAGCTTGAATGATCGGCTTTGCCGTGGCATTTGCGCCTGCTGCAGCCGTGTTTGTGGCAGCGCTATTTTGAGCTTGCCCAATCATCTGCAGCACATCTCCCCATTGCCGTTTCATCTGGTGTTTGCTGGCAAACTTGCAGAACCCATCCGCCGTTCCTCGCCAGCTACCGTAAAGTCTTTGGAATGGCTTTCCGCTGAATCTGCCGGCTCGTTCATATTCCAATATGCTCGGCAGCTTCTTTAGCTTGCGCGCTACGCTCGCCCAGTCCCGCAGCACAGTCTCTTCCGCCGGACTATAACCGGGCCCAATGCCTTCCAACCCGGCAGCTTGCAGCGCTTTGCGTAGGCTTCCCAGATTCTTGTAAACATGTTTCGTTCGTACGCCGGCCATTGCCCGCAGCTCGCGCAGAGTAGGGGTACGGTGGAGTTTCTTGGCACACACACGGATAGCACTCACGATCTCTTCTCTTGTCATGATTGTTCTCGCAGTCGGTTTTTATTGGGATTCGCTTGAAAACAGAAAAGCCACCGCTTTGGGTGGCTTGGTCTTGAAGTCTTCTTTAACGAAAAGACATTCGGGCAAAACGAATAGCGGGGAGCTTACGCACAAGGCCAAGAGCCAAAGGCCAAAAGCCAAGAGCTGTTTTCCCCCCTACTTATATATGCACTCAAAACCCACTTCTGGGGACACGTTTTTCCAATTTTATTTTTGCGTCTGATAACGCTGCCAACACCACCATAATCGTGTAGCTGTGTTTCGCCGATACAATCACAATCGTGTGGCACAGACCGGAGCCAAGAGCCAAAGTCCAATGGCGAAGAGCCAATGTCTGGTTTCCCCCTCTGCTTACTAGTGTGCGATTTCCGACCCTCCGGGACATTTTTTTCAAACTTTATTTTTACGTCTGATAACACTCCTGACCTGTCAACAATAATTATGTAGCGCAGCCGCCCCCGGCTGTGTTTGAATAAACCGGCCCCATGAAAACTCGCAAGTATGACTATCGCCGCAACCTTCCTCATATTGAGAAAGGTGGACGGGAACATTTCATCACTTTTGACACTTACTTGCGCTGGGAACTGCCGCCCTTGGCTCGCGATCTGGTATTGGAGCACTGTGTCCATGACAACGGGACGAAAATGCAGCTCTATATCGCGGTAGTCATGCCAGATCATGTGCACATGATTTTCATGCCACTTGAAACCGAGAAGCATGAAACTTTTACCTTTGAAGAAATTGTCGGAGCCATCAAGGGGGCTTCGTCCCATTCTGTGAACAAAGCGCTCAAAAGATCGGGGACCGTCTGGCAAGATGAGTCGTTTGACCATGTCATCCGGCACGCGGAGAGCCTGGAAGCGAAGATCCGATATGTCCGGGAAAATCCAGTCAGGAAGGGTCTGGTCTCACGCCCTGAAGATTACAAGTGGCTGTGGGAAGAATGAAGGACGCGCTCACATCTTCTCACCCCTTCAGATCTGAGATAGAAACTCCAAGGCCAACGACGAACTGGATACCACGAGAATCGTGTGGCACAGCCGCCCTCGGCTGTGTTTTGATCTGGCCCCTTTCTTATCGTCAAGGCCAAGAAAAACCAATGATGTCAGCCAATATGGACTTTGGGGTTTTCAACCCCTGCTAATGCTAGTACCTTAAAGATGTGGCTAATCCAGAGCATCTTATGGCCTTGGAACAAGGCATTCCTCACTGGAATGAGTGGAGAGCACAAAATCCCACAACCGATCCTGATTTGTCGGCGTCAGACATGCACGGCCAGTTTCTTCGCGGGGCAAATCTTAGCAATGCAGACTTGCGAGGCACCGAACTTGCCCGAACGGACTTACGCGAAGCACAACTTCATAAGGCTGACTTGTACAGGGCATCGCTATGGCGAGCAAATCTAAGCAAGGCAGATCTCAGCAATGCAGATCTTAGCAGTGCGAATCTCAATGGTGCCATTGCCCAGGGTACGAACTTCCAGGATGCAAATCTACGATTTGCTCGAATGACTGCTGCAGACGTATCCGGCGCCAATTTCACCGGCTGTTCTGTATACGGATGCTCGTTTTGGAACTTGAAGGGTACGCCCATGGAGCAATTTGGGATCGTGATTACTCCTCAAACCGAACCTGCCATAACCGTCGACAATATCGAAGTTGCCCAGTTCATTTATCTCCTGCTGAAGAATCAAAAAATCCGCGATGTGATCGATACGATTACGGCCAAAGTAGTCCTGATTTTGGGACGCTTCACTCCGGCAAGAAAGGCCATTTTGGAACAACTGAAGTATTCTTTGCGCAACCGTAATTATTTGCCGATAATATTCGATTTTGACGGACCCACCACACGGGACCTAACCGAAACCGTTTCCACGTTGGCTCATATGGCACGTTTTGTAATCGCTGATATCACAGATGCAAAGAGTATCCCTCAGGAGCTTGAACACATCGTCCCGCACTTGCCTTCGGTTCCAGTTGTTCCGTTATTGCTTGCATCTCAGGCTCAATACGGAATGTTCGAGCACATTCAACGCTACCCATGGGTATTAGCGCCGGTTCAATATGAAACGGAAGATGACTTGCTCTCAAGCCTGGAGGTTAGAGTAATTCTTCCCGCCGAAGCCGCAGCCACAAAACGCATCATGAAGAAGTAAAGGACCGACATTCATCCGCGACTGACCCACGGCCCCTGTCTTTGCGACGGCCTTTGACGCAGCGCACACTATTCTGGCGATGAAAGCTGTACGTGGGCAAACGGTACCGGGCGTCGCCAACGGAGGCAAGTAAGAGTGGTTCGACGACAATCCGATGGGTTTGCCGCGCCAATTTATCCTCGGCTCTGCGCCATCACCATCCCCGCCAGCCCCAATCCCATCCCCACGCAAAACGCCGGGCTCGCCACCAGAAACAGCACGACGAAAATCAGCACCATCACCGCCACGATCTTTGCATGATGCAACGTGTAATCGAAAACCAGCAGGACCACCAGCGACGCGAGTATCGCAACCAGGCAATATCCCGCCTGCGCCAGCGTGAAACTTCCATGGCGGTAATAGCGCACCGCGCCGACGGCAAAAATCGCCACGCCGAGCAAAAGTAAAATCGCGGGTCCCTTGGCCACGCCGCTTTGAGATTGCTGATTCATTGGGACGAAGAATATCACCGCGGAGGCACGGAGAAGAAAAACTTACCGCGGATTAACACGGATGAACGCGGATTGGGGAATTGAAGCCAGTGGTTAGACTTTATTCCCGAATCTCATCACATTTTTGTTCTCCTTAGATTTCCGATCACCCGATCACGCGCGATCACCAGATCACCAGATCTTTCTCGATCCGCGTCCATCCGCGTTAATCCGCGGTAAGTCTTGTTTTCTCCGTGTCTCCGCGTCTCCGCGTCTCCGCGCCTCCGTGGTAGATGTTTTTGGGTTGCGGCTCTGCCGCTGCGTCAATCCGCGTAAGGTTTTTATCCCTCCACCGCAATACAATATCCTTCATGCCCCAATCTTCCACTGAGCGCTTTACCGGCCGCGTTGACAATTATGTTCGCTATCGACCCCAATACCCGCCGCAGGTGATTGACGCCTTGCGCCACGATTGCGGGCTGCGGCCGGAACACACCATCGCCGACATCGCTTCCGGGACTGGCATCTTCACGCGGCTTCTGCTGGAGAACGGGAACCGCGTTTTCGCCGTCGAGCCCAATGCTGAAATGCGTGCCGCCAGCGCTCACCTGCAGGAATCGTTCCCTCGTCTGGCTTTGGTTGTCGGCGCCGCTGAAGCAACCACGCTGCCTGCCGCTTCAGTGGATTTCATCACCGTGGCCCAGGCCGCGCATTGGCTGGAGCCGGAGCAGGCGCGCGCAGAATTTGAGCGGATTCTTAAGCCGCGTGGCTGGTGCGTGCTCCTTTGGAATGAGCGCCGCATCACCGGCAATCCTTTTTTGGATGACTACGAGCAGCTTCTGCACAGGCATTGCGCCGAATATAAGGACAAACGCCACGGACAAACAGCCCCAATAGCCCAGGCGTTTTTCACCGGCGTCCAATATCACCAGCGCGTTTTTGAATACCAGCAGGAATTTGACTTTGCGGGGCTGGCCGGACGGCTGTTCTCCTCTTCCTACTGTCCTTTACAGGAAGATCCGGCCCATGCGCCAATGATGCAGGAGCTTGAGCGTATTTTTCAGGCCCACGCGCGCCGGAATACGGTTCGCATCGACTACGATACCCGCGTGTTCTTTGGACAGTTGCATCCTCAGGAATGATCTCTGGCTTGTACTGAGCCAAATTCTTTATCCGCGATCATCCGTATCGGTCCTGCTCTTTCCCGATCACCCGATCACGCGCGATCACCAGATCACCCGATCTCTCTCCGCGTCTCCGCGCCTCCGTGGTGAAAGCTTTAAAGCGACCCACGCAAAACACTTTCCCTTGGCGGCAATCTGCGCTACAACATCTTCATGACCCATCAGCAGCTTGTCCGGATGGCCGAGCAGTGGCTTCGCACCCGATATCGTTGTGGAATCGTCCTGTCAGAACAATCCTGCGCCAGCGGTGAAACGCCCGATGTGATTGCCTGGAAAGGCAAATGCCGCTCGGTGGTGGTGGAATGCAAGGTATCCCGCGCCGACTTTTTTGCCGACCGCGAAAAGCCTTTCCGCAAAGACCCCGACTTGGCCATGGGATGCGAGCGTTTTTATCTGGTCCCGCAAGGCCTTATCCGCGCCGACGAGATGCCTCAAAAATGGGGGTTGCTGGAATGCAAAGGCCGCGAAGTCCAC
>JASLFF010000237.1 GCA_030150795.1 Terriglobales bacterium
CTTTCCTGCTCGCGTGGATTCTGTCGCTTTTGTTGATTACCGCTGTAGGAATCGGGTTGCTGCTCCTGCTGATGCCCCACATCATGCGCTAAAGCCCGCAGACGGCAACTCTTACAGCATCAACAGACCGCCGATTCCAGAACACCTTTTCCCCGAAATCCTCATCTAACCCAGGCGACAAGGGAGAAACTCCGATGAATATCATGGTTGCCGCGCTCGGGCTGGGATTCATTCTGGGAAACGGATTGGTTCTGGGGAACGGACTCTTACAGCTACAGCAGGGGGCCAGCCAGGCAACTCAGGCTTCTCCCCAGTTGCCCACAGTGCAGCAGGTTCCGGTAAGTCCCATTGGTGTGCCAACAAACGGAGTGCAGATCACCCACGGCCCTGTGGTTGAAAACGTCACGGACACCACCGCAGAAATCGCGTGGTCCACCAACGTAAATTCTGGAACAGCCCTGCACTATGGCACCGACCCAACGCATCTTGACCAGACCGCCGGCATGCCATGGGGCGGATTTACTCACAGGGTGCTGATCAAGAACCTGAAGCCGAATACCACCTACTATTTCAAGGCAGAATCAGGGCAGGGCCAGGGCACTGGGACGTTGGCTGAGGCGGCACAGGCGTCTTTCCAGACCAAGCCTGCGGGCGCAACCAGCCAGATTCGGTAGCTCTACTTCCGACGCGTTTTCGATTAGCGCCGATTCGCCGCAGCCGCTCCCGCCTGCATGCGCGCTTTCAGCCTTCCAGTAAACATCAACCCAAGCATTCTGAAATCGCTGATCAGCGACCAGAAGGGATGGCCGAACGTCGCTGGCTTATTGCCTTCAATCAGGAAGTGTCCGATCCATGCAAACGCGTAAGATACGACGGGCCACAGCAGCGCATACCAGGGATGTCCAACGGCAAAAGCCACTATCAGCGTAGCCAGTCCAAGCAAAGTTCCAATCGCGTGCATGGCCCGATTGCGAGCATCATTGTGCTCGTGCAGATAGAAGGTGAAGAAATCTTCGTAGCTGGCGAATTCCTGTGGCGGCATTGTGTGTCCTTTGGCGACGGAAGTAGCTTTGGCGGAAACTGAATGAGAGATTTGTCGCTGGAATTCTACTATGCCTTAGTTTAATGGTGCATTTTGGCCGCTAGACCGTTTTCTTCCCCGGACGGATTTGCTCCATCGTGCACTGCTCAGGCTTCTTTTCCGGACGCCAGCGCAAAAACTTTGTTCCGTGGCGAAAGCGCCCGCCGGAAAAGTGGTCGTACTGGAACTCGCCGACCAATTTCGGCTTAAGCGGAAACCATTCGGTATCACGGGCATCGCGCGTCCAGCGGCTGGGACCGCCCGGGGCCTTGCCGGAAAAACCTTCGCCACCCAAAAATGGTTTGAGAATCGACTTCAGCTTTTTGCGCTCCTCTCGGCTAAAGCTGGCGCTGAAGCCGATGTGGTCAAGCTCGCCCTTTTTGTTGTAGAGCCCCAGCAGCAGCGAGCCCACTTCTTCCGTTGGTCGCCTCTTAGGATCGGCTGTCTTTGGACTTGCCGTCTTGGATTCTTTAGCCTCGCCTGCTGAAGCTTTTGCGCCGCGAGCCCAGCGAAAGCCGCCGACCACGCAGTCCGCGGTGCGGATGCGCTTGATCTTGACCATGCCGGTTCGCTCGCCGGACATGTATTCGCAATCCAGTCGCTTGGCGACCACGCCGTCCCATCCGCTGGCTGCCCCTTCACGCATCCACTTTTCCGCCGTGGCAAAATCGGCGCTGGCGGGCGAGAGCACGATGCGCTGGTTAGCGCTGTTCAAAGTCGTCTTTGGAAGCCCCTTCTTGCTGCGCTTGCCATCAGGTTCGGTACCGATGGTGGCCGCCGCAAATTCCTGCAACGCCATGCGTCGCGCGGAGAGCGGCTTCGCGGCCAGAGACCGGCCTTTGCCGTCGACAAGAAGATCAAACACCATGTAGGTCGCGGGCGTTTCCTGTGAGAGCCGCTGGATGCGGCTGGTAGCGGGATGTATGCGCTGCAAGAGCGCGTCAAAGTCCAACCCTGCGCCGCTGCGGATAACGATTTCACCATCCAGCACAAATTTGCGCACGGGCAAAGCGAGCAGGGCGCCAACAATTTCAGGGAAGTAACGGCCCAGCGGCTGGCCGGCCTTGGACTGCAAAACAACTTCATCGCCCCAACGAAAAGCCAGACAGCGGAATCCATCCCACTTGGGTTCATAAAGCCAGCCGGATTCGTGGGGCAGTGCGGCCACCGATTTGGCTTCCGCCGGTGGGTAAGGCGGCTGCAACGGAAGGTTGAGCGCGGGAAAAGCCTGGGTAAGCTGTTCAGCGGGAACTGCGGCCGATCCAATGGCGGCCAATTTACGTTTGCGTGGCGAGGCCATGCCAATTTGATGCGGAACGCCACCAATGGCGCAGTCCGATTACGGCAGCTGATGGCTAGTGAATCACCCGTCCCCAGGAGTAAAACGCGGAAAGCAGGATCATCTCAACGATAGCCAGCGCATAGAAAATCACTCTTACTCGTTTGTTGTTTGCCATATTTTCAAGAATGGAAGTCTCGCATATCCTTGCAGGGCAATTACTTAAGTTTTGTAAATGCAGTTCGTCCAATTAGCCGCAAATGCCGCGGACCTGCCCGCCATTTAAGGGTTTTACCGGTATTTCCTGCCTGTTCACCCCTTAGATTCGTCTGGTTTTAGCTGATTGTTTCAGGCTGGCAACCGTCCTATAATCGGCTTCCTCTGGTCGTTTTCTCAAGCATCAGGTTGGATAAAAGGTGTTTGGCCTTCAGTGAGGTGGCGTAAGCCGCCGGAAGCTGATATCTAGAGTGTAACCCGATGAAAAAGCACCTATTTACCATCCTGATCGGCGCCGCGTCGATGGTAACTGGCAGCCCAGCCCGAGCCCAGAACATCGTTGCCACTTACGATGCTTACGGCCATACTGTCTGGGTCGCCAGTGACGAGGTCAAGCCTCAATCCGAACTGCCATCCCAGAAGGTCCAGCAGATAGTGCCTGCAACTTCCTCGCAGCCTGCTTCGCCATCGATGGCAGCCACTACTTCACGCTACAGCGGACTGGTTTACTGGAGCAACAAGGAACACCGCTGGGTAGCCGTTCCTCTGGCAAGTTCCGCCACCATGAAAGCCGCCCGGAGCGCCGCGCGCGAAGTGAATGACATGGTCGCGGTACCCTTCAGCAGCAGCGACAGCCGCGCGCTGAAACATGCCCGCCCGGTCGATCTCAAGTCAGCCAACCTGACCGAGACGCGGCCCGTCGACTCAGTGACCGTCGATAAGGCAATTGATGCGGCGGCAGAGCGGCATGGCGTGGATCCGAACCTGGTACGCGCCGTGGTGAAGGTGGAATCAAACTTCAATCCGCACGCGGTTTCCAGCAAGGGCGCCATGGGGCTGATGCAGCTCATGCCGTACACGGCGAAATCGCTCAACGTGGATAACGCGTTTGATCCGCGCCAGAACATTGACGCTGGAGTTCGCCACCTGAAGAGCCTGCTGGAAAACTATAATGGGAAC
>JASLFF010000298.1 GCA_030150795.1 Terriglobales bacterium
CGGAAAACACGGAGGACGGCAAGCGAGATCGAGCCCGCGCCAATGAACATGAAGTGTCTTTCAAGAAAGCCCTGAAGGCCGGCGTGAAAATTGCTTTCGGCACGGACATGGGCGGGATCCCATGGACGGAGCCGATCGCCAATGAGTTTGGCTGGATGGTGAAGTTCGGCATGTCGCCAATGGATGCCATTAAAGCGGCCACTTCACAGGCTGCCGAGCTGCTGGACATGAAGGGCGAAATCGGCGTGATTGCGCCGAGAGCATTCGCTGACGTGATGGCGGTTGAGGGTGATCCTCTGGCAAACGTGGAAGCGCTAAAGAGCGTGAAATTTGTGATGAAGGATGGCAACGTTTTTAAGCAGTAAAGGGACGCGTTTTGAAATCCGGGGCGGACCGCAGAAAGTTGTTCGCCCACAATTTGTGGAGTCTGAGGAGAAAACTCGATCAGCATGAAAAATTCTGGTTCGTCGTCTGTAGTTATGGCTGTGGCTCGGATCGTGGTGGGCGTGATGTTTCTGTTCTTCGCCCAGTACAAGCTGATGGGGCATGACTTTGCCCACGGTGGCTATGCGAAATATGTCACGGGATACGTACAGGAAAGCGCCGTGCCTGCTTACAAGCCATTCCTGCGGGCGACCCTCAAGTACCCAACCGCGTCAGGTTATGCCGTCGGCGTGGCGGAGCTGCTGATTGGACTTTCCATGGTCTTGGGATTCTGGGTGCGTCCCTTCGCGATTGTGGGCGCCCTGTTCATGACCAATTTGCTGCTTTCCACATGGGTCCTTCCGCAAGGCGTTCCGCTGTGGCGATACTTTGGCAATGAGCTGGACAACATAGGGCTGCTGTTCTTGTTCCTGATATTTTTTGCCCATAATGCGGGCCAGACTCTTGGGCTGGACAAAGGAAAATAAGATCCCTATTTGCTTCACTCAGAAGTAACCTCTATGGCCAATTTAGGACATTCCCCCGGGCAGAGAAACGTCTTTGTCTTAACCAAATTAGCCGTAACCCCTCTGCCCTAGCTACTCCAGCTATCTGGCTGCATAAAAGAGACTTGTCTAAACAGACACAAAAGCGCAGCATTGCAGTAGCAGGCAGGGAGCAGCAGACCAATGCCGGAAAAGCCATTCGAGCCATCATTGCTTAGGCCCGCCAAGGCTCCCCGGCAAACCGCCGAAGATGCGCAGAAGTTTCTTGCGTCGATTGTGGAGAATTCTGAAGATGCAATCGTCGGCTGCACGCCTGACGGAATCATTGTGAGCTGGAACCGGGCGGCTCAAAGGCTCTTTGGGTACAGTACGGAAGAAATCGTCGGCCAGAACATCGTCACCCTGACGATCAATGAAGCGATACCTCTGGCGAATGCTACCATTCAGCGCATGCGGCGCGGCCAATCCGTATTTCCTTTTGACGGCTTTGGTCTTACCAAAGGCGGACGCCGCATTGAAATCAGCTGTTCTGCATCGCCGGTGAAGAATGCGGACGGAACACTCATGGGTGTTGCGGCGATCATAAGAGACATTAGTGAACGCAAGCGGGCCGATGAAGCGCGAGCGTTGCTGGCAGCCGTAGTGGAATTCTCTGAAGAGGGAATAGTTGCGGTTTCGCTGGACAAAAAAGTCTTGAGCTGGAACCGTGGGGCTGAGGCAATCTATGGGTTTTCCGCGGAACAGATTCTGGGGAAACCTGTGTTTTCCACCATCATTCCGCCAGAACGCCAGGAAGAGTATGAGAAATACTTCTCACGCGTTCTGGCCGGCGAAAAGCTGGTTCGATTCGAATCAGAACGACGGCGCGGCGATAACACCCGTGTTGATGTTTCGCTGACTTATTGTCCAGACAAAAACCAGAATGGAGAGGTGATTGCTGTTTCTGCGATCGTTCGCGACATCACCCAGGCCAAAGCGACGCGGCAGGCATTGCATGAATCCGAACAACGCTACCGGCTCTTGTTTGAACGCAACCTGGCAGGTGTTTTTCGCTGCTCACTCCAGGGAATTTTTCTGGAATACAACGATGCAGGGGCCAAGATTCTTGGTTACGATTCGGGCGCCGATCTTGTTGGCCGCCAAGCAAGGGACATATTTTTTGATCCTGCCGACAAAGATATATCGGACCAGAAGATGACAGACCACGGAACTGCTTCCAACCAGGAAATACGTGTGCGTCGCAGGGACGGCACTCCAGCCTGGCTCATGGCCAACACCACCATGGTGAACGGAGCTTCCGGAACGGAAATTGAAGGGACTTTTGTTGATATTACGCCGCTTAAGCAGGCTGAAGAGCAACTGCGGCTGGCCAAAGAAGCAGCGGAAACCGCAAGCCGTGCCAAAGGCGAGTTTCTGGCCAATATGAGCCATGAAATTCGGACGCCAATGAATGGCGTGATAGGAATGATCGATCTGGCGCTGGATACCGAGCTTACTCCCGAACAGCGCGAGTATCTGACAACGGTAAAAAGCTCGGCAGGCGCCCTGCTGGAAATCATCAATGACATTCTTGATTTTTCAAAGATTGAAGCGCGCAAGCTGGAGCTGGAACATGTCCCTTTCAACGTGAAAGAAGTGGTTCGCGCAACCGTAAAAGACTTTTCAGTCCAGGCCAGGAACAAGCAGCTATCCCTGCAATGCGATTTCTCTGCTGACCTGCCTGAGATGGCTATCGGCGATTCCGGCCGCCTGCGGCAAATATTGATGAACCTTGTTGGGAATGCGCTGAAGTTCACCCATGAGGGAGAAATCATGGTGCGCGTCATGCGACTGCACGAAGATACCCTGCAG
>JASLFF010000300.1 GCA_030150795.1 Terriglobales bacterium
GCATCTCGCTGCCCACAAATTTCGTGCAGTCGATTGAGGCGAGCCCGTTGATACCCCCCCACCTTTGCAGGACGGTCAACGATGTCCACAGTCGCGCCGAGTCCTTCAAGTCGCTTTTGCAGCCCAGGGTCACAGGCATAATCAGTAACAACGTGCAATTTCAGACTCTGCAACCTGCATACAATAGCCAGTCCCAGCGCCATCGTTCCCGAGGAACTCTCTATCACGGTCGAGTGTTGATTTATTTTTCCTTCTTCAAAGGCGGCGCGAACGCAGTATTCTGCCGGGAAGATCTTCATCAAAGGAAAAGTTGCCGCCACCAGATTTGGTTCAAGGCGAATGAGATCCGGCTGGTAGGTGGCTATGATTTGCGCAGAAAGATTGGATTCCATGTTCATGTAACAAACTCGATCGGTGCATTAAGACCGAGTGAAATAAGTTCCTTCATGACTGCCTGTCTTTTTGTTCGCACGTCACAATCCATCGGATCGAAAAGTATGCTTGCGACGGTGCCGGAGTGGGCCACCGCGATGCCCAAAGCGTTGGCTTTTTGCGCAATCCTGTGGATTTCTGTAAACATCACCTTAGGCAAGAATTGTTCGTTGATGAAAGCACTGGACGTGGCAACCCGGCCCAAGAGAACTTTGTCCTCATTTTTAATCGCCCGGCGTAAAGCTCCCGCAAGAACCTCAAATTCTTCGAGGTTTCGCCTGGAGTACTCGGCTGGCGGGTATTCGATCGTGTTAACGCAACCAGTGGGGTCCGTATCCACGCCGAGGACCTCAAGATGGGGAAACGGGGCGGCAAAATCCTCGATGACCTGCCCCTCACGATGAGCAAACAAGACGGCGTTGGTGAACATGGTGCTGTCGCTTGCTCTCTCGGCTTCTACAACGAGGTGCGCAATTTCTTCCTCGGCGAGGAACTCCTTCACGGCGTTAGCTGCGGCAATTGTGGCAGCCACGCAATCGGCTGTAGAACTGCCGCAGCCTTTGCTTTCCTGAATGTTCGAACTGATCTTGAGCTGCCCTCCAACCCATTCCTTATTAAGGTAGGCGAGAGTAAGGGACGCGGCCGATCGTGCCTTTTCCTTATGCACTGGCTGGACCGTCACAACACCGCTTGTGTCGGGCCCCAGTTCCACACACGACCACAATTCGTTGCTCGGGAGACTCATGAGGCACCGGCGTTTGCACCCGATACCGTCAAGTTGTCCTTGAAAAACTTCTCCAAAATGCCCTCTTGCTGTACCGTACCCGCGCTGTAACACGGTGTGGCCATTCTTGCGCTGCCATCCAGCAGGGAATTGCATATCCAGTTTCATAGCTGCTCGCATTGATTACTCAGTGTGGAAAATAAAATGAAATTCAGGCTTCTGTTTAAACCTCGGCACTAGAAACATTCGAAGCAAGCGCAAGGAAGCGTTACGAGCTGAAGGCTTAAGCAGATGGCGGTGTGGTTTGCTGATCGAGTACTTGTTTCAGTTGCTTTACCAGGCTGGCGGCGTGCGGATCAAATACCAGGTCGTAATGTGTCCCTTCCACTTCGTAGATATCCAGTCCACCCGCTGCAAACTCCGCCAAAGAGTAGGTATCTGACCTTTCGGTCCCCGCTTTGCACCTGAACAACGATACTTTTCCCTCGTATGGTCGTGGTTTGTAACTCTCACGAGCAAGGATGTTCGTGGCCATGACTCGCAGGAAGCGGGCAAATTGAGCCAAGGTTAGATCGGATGGTATTTTCTGCTTCTGTTGCGCCTCTCTCAAGTACCACGCAACACGTTCATCCTCCGCCACCGCGTGAATTTCCTCCGGACGCACTCCCAAATGTTCCTGGGCCATATTGAATACAGCCCGCTTTTCCTCCGCGGATATGCGTTGGTCCCATTCAACCGGCGGGAGATCTAAACAAGAGGTGCTCACTCCACCATCCAACAACGCGAGAAGTGAGACTTCCTCTCCCATTTGTGCAAGTTGACAGGCCATTTCAAATGCAACCGTAGCACCCATTGACCATCCAGCAATCTGATAGGGGCCGAAAGGGCGAACTTTCTTGACTTGGGAAATATAGAGAGATGCCATTTGACCCACGTTCGCAACGGGTGTTGAGTTAGGATCAAATCCCGCCGACTGGATTCCGTAAAACGGCTGATCGGAACCAAGCTGACGTACAAGGTCCAGGTAACAATTGACCAATCCTCCGGCGGGATGGACACAGAACAGTGGGGATCGAGGACCGCGTGTCTGCATTGGTATCACACAGGAAGGCGGGCTCAACGCTACTTCTTGACGCAAAAAGGCCGCAAGTTGCTCGACCGTAGGCCGTTCGAAAATAGTGCGGACATTTGTATGCATACCATACATTTTGGAAAGGCGAGTAGCCAGTGAAATTGCACTGATCGAATGGCCACCCAATTCGAAAAAATTGTCCTGTATCGATATATTCTCGGTCTTTAGTACCTCTTTCCAGATTTGGAGTAACTGAGTCTCAGTGTTATCGCGTGGAGCTAGCCGTGTTGCCTTTGAGGCAATATCAAAACGGCACAGAGCTTGATAGTCAATCTTTCCATTGCGAGTAAGCGGCAAATGAGCAATAAAGATAATTCTGTGCGGCACCATGAATGCAGGAAGTTTGGCCCGTAAGAACTCCTGTATCTGCTTGTCTGTTATCTTCTCGGTGCTGTTTGTCACAGGCTTCACTACAACATAGGCGAGAATTCCCTTTACGCCTTCCACACCCTCCCCGATGACAACGGCACATTGTTGCACTGCCGGATGAGTGGAGAGCGCTAAGTTGATCTCGCCGAGTTCGATACGATGGCCGTGGATTTTAACTTGGCCATCGACACGGCCAAGAAAGTCCAGGATTCCCGGTTCCAGCCAGCGCGCACGGTCGCCTGAGCGATACAGTCTGGCGCCTGGTTCGCTACTGAACTCATCGGGCACAAATCTTTCAGCAGTCAAATCAGCTCGATGTAGATACCCACGGCCAATGCCTGCTCCCCCCAGGTACAACTCACCTGTTACTCCAACCGGTGCTACCTTGTTGCCTGAAAGAACGTATGCTTGCGTATTGGCAAGGGGCCGCCCCAGCGGCAGGCAAACTGAATGCTTGTTCCAGTTCGATGGATCCCACATGCAAGTGAGCGTGCCGACCGTCGCCTCGGTTGGTCCGTAATGATTCACAATCGTGCAAGACGGACGAAGCTTCTCCAACTCGCCTACCCAATCGCGTTTACTCGGCTCCCCGCCTAAAATCAGGTATTGATGGGGGACGAAAACAGAATCCGATGATGAAGCAAGCAACGCCGTCAGGTGGGACGGAGTTATCTTGATGCAATCGATTGGATTGTTTAGAAGATACCATGCCAGCAACGATGGATCGGTTGCACGTTTTTGCGAGATGAGGTGGAGTGTTCCTCCGAAGCATAGCGACGGAAACAACACGGTATTCCCTAAGTCCGCGGCAAAAGTACTAAGCATGGCATAAGACATTTCCGGCCTAAACCCTATGCTTTCCGATATTGCATTGACATAGTTGACGATCTGCCGGTGTTCGATACAAACCCCCTTGGGCTGGCCTGTAGAACCGGAAGTGTAAATCACATATGCAAGGGCGGCCGAACCGTCCGGAGGGACGGGATTGTCCCGGCCTTGCTGCATGAGATCCTTATTCTGATCAAGCGAAATCCTCTTGCCCTCGTAATTAGGAATCGATCCTACAGTTTGGGATTCAGTGATCAAGACCACTGCCCTGGCATCCTTCAGCATGAAATCGATGCGCGCGCTCGGATAGGTTGGATCCACTGGCAGGTAGGCTCCGCCCGCCTTCAGCACTCCCAGAATACCAATCGCCATCTCCAGAGAACGCTCCATACACAACCCCACCACCATCTCTGCCCTGACCCCGAGCGTCTCCAGGTAATGTGCCAGTTGGTTGGCCCGCCCGTTCAATTCCTCGTAGGTCAGGTGCTTGTCCTCGTACATCGCAGCAACCGCATCTCCCCGGATTTGCACCTGGTCTTCGAACAACTCATGCAAATATCGATGCGACAGGCGCTCGCAATTCTGGTTGTTCCACTCCGACAGCAGCTGCCTGCGCTCCTCAGCCGTTATCAACGCCATCTCTGCAATCCCTTGATTCGGGTTCTCTACGATCTGCTCCAGTAAATGCACCAGATGGCGCCCCATCCGTTCGATCGTGGCTGTGGTAAACAAGTCGGTGGTGAACAGCAGAGATCCCGCCAGATTCCCCTGGTTCTCTTCCAGATTTAGACTGAGATCAAACTTAACCATGGTGCGGATACTCTCTACCCCACTTAATTGCAATTGTTCAAACTCATACTCCGCTTGCGGCGCATTCTGCAGCACCAGCAAGACCTGGAACAGAGGCGACCGGCTCAGGTCCCGCTCCGGCTTCAGCTCTTGCACCAGTTGTTCGAAGGAAATGTCCTGATGCGCATACGCATCCAGCGTCATCTTCCTCACTCGGCTCAGCAACTCCCGGAA
>JASLFF010000344.1 GCA_030150795.1 Terriglobales bacterium
GGGCAGCTCCAGCCGATTGCGACCGAAACCATCAGCCGGATGGATGCGCAAATGGAGCAACTGGTCAGGACCGCGGCTCCCACAGCCAACATCGCTGACATGCGCAAAAAAATAGAATCCTGGGCCGCGGCGCATCCCATCCAGAAGGGTTTGCCGGGCCGGGAGTCCATGGATGCGGAATTGATCCACCGCGTCGGCCAATCTGACTTGGGTGCTGTCGCCTCCATCCGCGCGCTGGAGGAAGGCATGGGTGACCTTACCGCTCGGCTCGATGCCTATAACGTCTATGCTCCTAAACAGGCCCGCTGGCAGGCCGAGCTCCTGTTGAGTGACCTGGCGCAGGATCCGCACGTTGCAGTCGCGGCGTCCAATCTTGGGACCATCACGAGCGCGGCCGGAAAAGCGTCGGACAGCATTGAGCGCATGCCGGAGTATATGAAGCAGGCGCGAGCGGCAGTGCTGTCGGATGTTCAAGGCCAGCGTTTGGCGACACAGGACTTCCTGGACCAGGAGCGCACGTTGACATTAGCCGCGTTGCGACAGGAGAGACTTGCCACCATTGCCGCCCTGAACGATCAACGCCTGGGAGCAACCTCAGACCTTCGCGGCGAACGCCAGATCGTGCTTGAGGCTCTGCACAATGAACAGGTCGAGGCGATGAATAGCATTCGCGGGATGAGCGAGGCGACAATAAAAGAGATGGATAACCGTGG
This sequence comes from Terriglobales bacterium, assembly GCA_030150795.1. The sequence goes on from JASLFF010000344.1 coordinate 714, forward strand.
CCGCGTATTGATCGATCATTTCTTCGTGCGTGCTCTTGAACTCTTACTACTCACTCTGGCCCTGTTGGCGCTTGGTGCATGGTTGCTGTTGCGGATGTTTACCCGGACTGCGGGCCGCGGCGGAGAAAGGGTACTCTACCGGGCTGCGTGACATGATCCCGATGCACACTCACTTGGCCATGCGGACATTGAACCATGTCAGGCAGAGGGTCGCAAAAGACATGACCTGTGCTGGTGAACTACTTCGCGCGTGAATTGCCGGCGTGGTGGCGCTATGATGAGTTCGAATCGTGCACAATCAGCAAGTTTTGCTCATTGCATGACATCCGCCCCAGGGCGGTGCGAAAAAGCTCTTTGAAAACTTAACAGGACGATACAGGACGACCTTTCACGAACCCAAGCAAAAGGTCCTTCGGTCCTGCTCACAAGCTTACCCATTCGCGCCAAAACCAGGCGCGAACGGGGCCCGAATACGTTTGTTCGCTTACGGACCTCAGGATGACGATTCTTAGTGGGGGTTGAAATCTATGTTGAACATTTAGTTAACAGGAAACGCGTCTGACGAAGTTAATTGAAGCGGTTTGAAGATGGAAAGAAGGTTGAAAATAGCCTTCGACCGTCCGGTGACCGCTCGGTCGAATGGCAGTTTAGCGTTTGTTTGCAACAAAACGCCTATGGGGGGTGGGGGTGTCTGGTCTAAGGTTTACCAGAAAATTAACAGGCCACGGACGGAAAATTCATCGCCATCTCATTGATCAGCAGGAAGTTACATTGTTTTGATTGGCGAGAAATAGCGGTGGAGGCGTAGGAAGATAAAAGCCCGAAAATGTGGCTAATTCGGGCTCGGTTCACCCAGCGGGCTCCATCACGATAGGCATGGTGGGCGTCTGGCTGCCGCCCGGAGGCTCAATGGTTACTGCAAAGCCCTTGGCGGCGATGCCTGACGACATTTTGTGAAACATCATGCCGTTGCCTTTGGTATCGGCCTTGAACCAGCCGGCAGACATGGGCGCGCTGCCATCTGCCGGAAGCAGCCAGACCTGATATATCTTGTTGTCCGGAAGAGAAGTCATACTGCTGGCCATTAACAGCAACGATCCTTGTTGTTTGGAATAAACGGCCTTGATCTGCGGTTGAGGCGGCATCTTGCTTCTGACCAGAGTGAGCGGCTGCGCGTCTGATGCGTGCAAGAGGTCATGCACCATCTTGGCTTCAGCCAGATCTTTGTTCGTGCGCGCCAACTCCAGCTGTGCTTGCTCCAATTCCGCATGCGTGCGCCTGAGCGCCTGGCGGGTATTGCGGAGATCGCGCCACAGCAAAATGCTGAAGACAGCCAATATCAGCATCATCATGACCGGCGCAATGGTGACCCAGCGCCGGCGCAAATGGCCAATGGCATAGCGTTGCGGATTTCGTCTTTCCGTGCGCGGCTCAGTGGCAACGGCGTTGAGCAGCCGCTCGCGCGACCTTGCGGGAGGCTGGGGGCCGGTGGCGGAAAGCGCCAGAAGGGCCGTATCCGCGCGCAAGGCTTCCAGTTCGCGACGGCAATCGCCGCACGTGCCCAGATGGCTCTCCAGCGTCGCCAGTTCCTTCGGATCGTCAAGCGAGCCCATGGCGTAAAGCGCCAGCGATTCAGCGAATTGTGGATGCGCGTTCATGCCAATACTTTTCTCAAAGCCAGCAGGCCGCTGCGGATGCGGGTCTTCACCGTCCCCAGCGGATCGCCGGTTTTGCCCGCGATTTCCGTATGCGTCATGCCTTCAAAAAAGGCCATTTCCAGCGCTTTGCGCTGGTCCTGCGGCAGGCCGCCCAGCACGCCACGGACTTTATCGACTACAAGTTTCTGGGAAGCCTCATCTTCCAGGTTAACTCCGGTGGAGATAGGCAATTCATCAATGTCGTCTTCCGGAGGACGTTTTCGCAAGAGATCAATAGCACGGTTGCGCGCGATGACCGCCAGCCACGGCGCAAGTCTTCCGCGATCGGCGTTAAAAGCCTGCGGGTTGCGCCACAACTGGAGAAATACTTCCTGCACCACGTCCTCAGCCGCGGCGGTACTGGTGAGCACTCGCAACGCCACCCCATACACTACTCCGGCATAGCGGTCATAAAGATCAGCCATGGCGCTCTGGTCCCCCGCGCGAATGCGGGCGATCAAGGCCGCGTCGTCCTTATG
>JASLFF010000372.1 GCA_030150795.1 Terriglobales bacterium
CGCCGCCGGCCTTGTCCAGATTGAGCTGGTGCCCTCAGTCTTCTATCTCGCGCGTCGGTTTCGGCTTCACTCAACTATTTGGCAAGCAGGCAGGAGCCGGCTCCATACAGGCTTTTCCTGGTTATGACCGTTATTCCATCGTGGACCAGCGGACGTTAGGCGCTATTTATGATTGGCTGCTGTTGCGGGTACGCATCTTTGATTTCAATTTCAGCTTTCGACCTTTTGGCGATAACGGACCGGAGTTGGTTTTTGCCGAAAACGAACAAAGTTACCTGGTGGCTCATGAAGAATTCGTGAACCGACGTGAAAATCCGGCGCCTGGAGTTCTGGGCGACTACGGCATTGGTTATGCTTTTGCAAGAAATCCCACTCCCGGCCCATTCGCTTTCGGACCTGGAGAATTCGACGCGGCCATTGAGCTGATCAATTTTCGCATTTTTGAGGATGGACACATTACGGTGAGGATGGTTTTCATTGCAAATCGTCCCACCGCAGTGGTCAATTTCACCGTCGATCCGATTGATTGGAGCTTCCGCCTGGCCGATGCTTTCAGCTTCGGGCTGACGTCGCGTCTGTGGTCACCTGCCAGGACGATTTTGAATCAGCTTCCCCTGAAAATCACAGTCGATCCGGTACTTGCGTACATCAATGCCGCCAATGCCGTCAGTGGTGGAGCCGCAGCCCGCAATCTCTGTATCTCTATGCAGGAATTGGAGAGAGTCTTCCTGCTTAAGCATTTTGAGCAGCACTATGAGACTATTCTCGGCTCTCTCTATACCTGGCGGCTGATACCGGACTGGCTCGATGAAAAGAGCCTTCAACAGAATTTCCCCTGGGTAATTTCGGGAATCAGCTCATGAATCAGGTGCACGAAACGGCGCTGGTTTTGTCCGGTGGAGGCGCCTACGGCGCTTTTTCCGTGGGCGTCATGAAAGTGCTGTTCGCCGGCCGTTGTCCCTCTAATGGCTATCAACCTCTTGAAGCCGGCATTTTCACCGGCACCTCAGTCGGGGCTTTCAATGCATCAGTCATGGCCGGCCACCCCAATGAAAGCTCGCTGGAAACAGCATTTCGCCTGGAGAAGATATGGCTTGATCAGATGTCTGAGAGGGCAGGCGGCTGCGGCAATGGCATCTTTCGTTTGCGCAACAATCCATTGGAATATACGGATCCAGGCTGCCTGGGCAACCCGCCGCGATGGACTGGACGATTGTTCGACGACGTGCTCGCTACCGGCAGTTATCTGATGAGCCGCACGGCCAATTTTCTGGCGTCCTCGCGCCCGTTGATTGATCGTCTTTTATCGAGCGTCAACATCGGCTCCTTTGTGGATACTCAACCTTTTCGCGAACTCTTGCAGCAGGTGATTGACGAGCAGGCGATCCGTGAAAGCCCCAAGAAGTTGGAGATTATCGCCACCAATTGGGTGAGCGGAGAGGTGAAGCGCTTCCACAATCCCGACTTCCATAGCGGCCAGGGCATTGTGGGAATTACTGCGTCCACGGCCATACCTGGAGTGTTCCCGCCGGTGTCCGTTGTCGAGGACCTTTGTGTTGACGGAGGCGTCGTTAATAACACGCCCGTAAGTTCAGCCATTGGACTGGGCGCCAGCGACCTGCACGTTATTTATCTCATTCCCATTCCCCGTGTCATCCCTTTGCAAAGGCCGCCCGCCACCGTGGATACGATGTTGCGCGTGTACTTCCTCATGCTGGCCTCTATCGTCGATGATGACATTGAGACGGCCCGATGGATCAACGCCGGGAAACATGCCGCGCTCCAGCGGATGTCTGCTCCGGATGCGGAGGAGTTCCTGAGCACCATCGGGCGAATCCTGGGAAGGATTGACCTTCGCGCTTCCCGGATCGTAAACATCCATCGTTATCTCCCGAATCAGTCGTTGGGCAATGATCTGGGAATGCTTGACTTCAGCCGCGATCACATTGCCAGAAGGATCGAGGAAGGAGAGCAGGTAGCGCTGCTCCACGATTGCGAGGAAAGCCGCTGCGTGCTCGCCCGGGAATGAATGGAAATGAATTATGCGTGAACTTATTGGATCGATTTTTCGTTTTTCCTGGACCATGTCCCTCATGGGACTGCAGCAGATTTCAGCAATGTTTCTTCCCAGGAACGTTGGAAAGACGCCGCCAAGTCCAGAAGTTCCTGCCTCCTCGTCTCCACCGCAGGGGCTGGCGCAGGACCCGCCGCGCTCACCCACGCCAGCGGCTCCTCCGCCGGCTACTGGTCCTGCAAGCGTGGCCAATCCGGCCGCCGTCAATAGCGGAAGGCTCAATACTTCGCGGATGTCGGTGCTCGGAGAAGGATTGGCGGCCGGTGTGGGCGACTTTAGCCTAAGCTCGGATTCCCAGCCATGGAGCTTTGCCGCCCAAATGGCTGGTTCGATGGGCGCCAGCTTGCCGTTGCCGCTGATTCAGGCGCCGGGGATTGGCAATTATGTCGGCTTTGCCAACCTTTCCGTTTGCGTCTCCGCGCCGATGCAATCGACCGTGTTGGAGAACCTGCCACCCACGCCCGTGTCCAACGTTGCTGCGCCGGAGTTCCGCCTGAAAGACGCGCTTACGATCCGGCCCACCCAGCCCCTCATTCACCGCGCCAATGCCAAGCAGACTTCCGCCAATCTGATTTGGGGCCTGCTATCCATTGTGCAAGGACAAAGCTCAACTCCCACTCAGTTGGAGTATGCGGTGAGTATGTCACCGACCTTTACCATCATCGAGCTCGGATATTACGAAGCCCTGGAAGCAGCGATCTACGAGAGTCCCGATCGATTGCCTGAGAAGGACGAGTTTCTGGCGGACTACTCCCGGCTCATGCGTGAATTGAAGAACAGCGGTTCGGAAATCCTGGTGCTCAACATCCCCGATCCTTTCGATACCGCCTATTTTTCTTCCGTGGATACGGCCGCGAAAATCGCCAAAACAGATGCGTCCTTTCTTACAGCCCGATACGGAATCAATGCTGATGATCTGATTACGCTAAATGGACTGAATGAGATTGGATTTCAGATTTTTGGACGATCGCTGCAGGCACTCCCTCCAGACTCGACAGTGTCCGCCAGTTTTGCCGGCAGGATTCACCAACGTATCCAGGAGCTGAACCATGCATTGGCAACACTGGCGCAGGAGAACGGCGCGGCACTTTATGATCTTGCCGCATTGTTCCGGCGCCTAGCCGGTCAAGGTTATCAGATCGGAACCAAGACGCTCACCCGCGAGTATCTGGGCGGCTTCTTCGCACTGAACGGATATTATCCGGGACGGACCGGGCAGGCCATTATCGCCAATGAGATTTTGGAACTGCTGAATTCGCGCTATGGCGCGAGCTTTCCACGCATCGATCTGAACGCGGTTATGCACAACGATCCTACTGCCGCTTGCCGGCAGGCCGAAGGGCCTCCGTGGTCCAGCGCCGATCTGCAGCAACTGCCGTTTGATTCCAATCCTGAATTAGACGACTCTTTCCCCAGAGCAGCCGAGTCAAGGCCAGTCGACGGGTATAACAACTTCAGCATTGAAGATAACTGGAAACAACTCGCTTCCGTCAATCCGCCGCCACCGCCCAAACGGCCTCTGCAACTTCCACCAGGATTGGAGCAAGTGCTTCCTCTACATCCGGGATCCAGCTATTTTGGAGACGGGATCAGCGCGCTGAACGTGCTCAATCCACGCGAAGCGCTGTTTGGCAGCACTGGAGAATTCATTTTCGGCGGGTTCGCCATGGTTGACAGCCACCTGAGCGGGTCCATCAAGATTCGCTTCGCCCCGCCGATAAATAACGTGAGTCATTTCGAGGTCTCCTACATGGGCGGCTTCAGTGGCGAGGACGCAGTCCTGATGGCGCCACGGTTCTTCAAAATGCCTTTTCAGAAAAACCGCGTTGAAGAACCGCCGGGAATGATTTCGTCCGGCGACCTGAACTTGGAGACCGCCCAGGTAAGCAATCTCACCTTTTATGCGATCTACAGCAGCACTGCCCTCAAGGCACTGAGAGACACAAATCCGAATTTTCCGAACCCGCCCGTCATCATCTTCAAGAATCCCCCGCCTAGCAATTGTCCGCCACCGACTCCGGAGCAGCAGCGCATTTACGGCTCGGCATGGGCTGAATTTGAACAGCGTCCCGATAGCAAGCTGGACTTCACCTTCTATGGTTCCATGTTTGTCCCGCTGGGACCAGGCACTGTATGGCCCCTCAACTTCGCCGGGCCAAGCGATCAATTCGCCACCATTCCCGCAGGCAGCACGGTAATGCACCCGCACCTGCAGCTCAGTACCAAGCCACCACAATCTTCCGGTCAGGACATTACCGGCCTGATTCCTTTCAACACCATCCAGGAATTCACGCTGTTCACTCACAATAGCGCTTTCGGTGACGCGTTTCACCTGAACGCCGATCATCTGGGCGGTCCGGCCAAAGGCAGGTCTCATCTGCTGGGACGACTCCAGATTCAATTTGGCGGAAAGACAGGAAGCTCTGTGCCGATCGCGGTCCGTGCCGTACCGCCAGGCGGAATCATGGCGCCTCTGCCGGCTTCTCCAATTTCCCAGTTCTTTCCGTCAAGGCTGTCTCCCGGGCCGCAAGGCTTCAACGAATACCTCAGATTTCCCATGAGGAATTATGCGCTGGACGACTTGTCCACCATTGACGACCCATTTGATATCGCCATTGGCGCCCTCGATCTGAAGACAGGGCGATTACTGAACAGCTACCTGCATCGCGCCTTTATCAGCCAGGACCTGATCTTTGCGCTCCTGCGGGTCGAACCTTGCACTCCTCAAAGTTCCTTCTTTTTTCGCGGCCCGGCCGTACTGGTCCGCGGGCCACGCAACCAAAGAGTCTTCCGCTTCCAGGGCATCGTACATATTCCTTATACGGCAGGTTTCAAGTTCCCGCATCCGGACTTCGCAACTGCGTTTACGGTTGGCAATAACTCGGCTTTGGATCCGTTCTTGTGGTTCCACGCCGTCCAGAACGGAGCGGCTTCCAAGGTTGTGCTGGAAGGAGGCGCCACCAGCCTTCGGGCCTCGACGGGCGACGAGTTTTCTTTCCGCTATTTGATTCCTGCTGATCCGGGCTCCGTGACGCCGATGTTTGAATATGAAAACCACAGCCAGCAAGGCAGCTTCCGCATGCACAGCCTTGCCTGGATAGACTTCAGCAATTCCGGAACGTCATCCGACGCTCCGGATGAATACGACACAGTCACTTTCAGCGGATTCGGTTTCTGGAAGAAGGACGGCATAAAAACCCTGCAACAAATTGCCGTTCAAATTTCAACGTCTCCTGAAAAACCATTTGTTGGGATACAGGTCGCTGAAGGTGACATTTCGAACGTAAACACGAAACCGCAAAATGAATTAACGGCTCTTCCGTAGATCGCTGTTTGTAATCCGGAATCGTCGCTGGCCAGCGCATGACCGGATTCGTGAACGTGCAATTTCAGCCCGCGCCCTTGTCTATTCCTATGACATACGTGCCATCAGGATGGGCTTTCGACATTTGAATGAACTGAGCGCTGTTTGTCTCTTTGCCAACGGATCGCAGCTTGAAAACATCTCTGTCACAGCATTACGACGTCGTAATCATCGGAGCTGGACTGGCCGGACTGGCGCTTGCGCGCCAGCTCCTGATGAATTCCGACAAAACAATCCTCCTGCTGGAAAAGAGACACGAGGTTCCCTCGCCACACCAAAAGATTGGTGAAGCCACGGTGCAGGTAAGCGGCTACTATTTTTCCAAGATCCTGGATCTCGAGGAGCACCTCCTTTGCGAACACCTCATGAAGTACAATCTTCGCTTCTATTGGAAGACTCCTGGCCGCAAAAATGACTGCTATGAAGACTATAGCCAGTCCTATATTCGTGGTTTTTCCAACATCGCCAGTTACCAATTGAACCGAAATAAGCTTGAAAAGGAACTACTCCGGTTAAATCTGGAAAACCGGAACTTTACTTTCCAGCTGGGAATTTCCAATCTCGACGTCAGCATTTCCGACTCCAACCTTCCTCACATCATCACGTTCGAAATCGCAGCCGACAAACAGCAGGTGCGGTGCGGCTGGGTCGTGGACAGCACAGGCAGGGCAAAATTCCTGGCAGGACGCATGGGACTGGTGAAACCGAGCCCCATTCGCCATGGATCAACGTTTTTCTGGGTTGAGGGTCTCGTCAATATCGAAAAGTTGACCGACCTCTCGCATCAGCAGGCATTGACGCACAAAAACCGCACTATGACCGGCCATCTTCCAGCCTGGCTGGCAACGAACCATTTCGCCGGTGAAGGATTCTGGTTTTGGGTGATTCCCCTACAGGGAAAGACCAGTCTTGGGCTGGTATATGACCTCGAAAAGGTCCCCAAAGACGAGGTGTCCTCGCCGGAAAAGATGGTGGAGTGGATTTGCCGGCAATTTCCGATGTTCGCGCGTGAGTTGCCCAAGCGGAAAATTGTTGATCAGGGCTGGTTCAGGGACTTCGCTTATGACTGCCGGCAGACGATCAGTTGTGACCGCTGGGCGCTTTCCGGCGATGCCGGACGGTTCACCGATCCACTCTACAGTCCTGGCGGGGACCTGATCGCGCTTCACAACACGTTAATTACGGACGCCATCCTCGCCACCGACCAGAATTCCCTTGCCATCAAGCTCAGACTCTACGAAATCCTGATGTGGGCTTTTTATGAGGCATACATTCCCAGCTACACAGTCAGCTACAGTCTTCTGGGCGATCAGGAGTGCTTTGCCATCAAATATGGCTGGGAGCTGACCATCTATTTTGCTTTTTATGTTTTTCCTTTTATCAACCAGGTGCTTACACAGCCCAGCTTTGTTGTCCCTTATCTCGATCTGTTTGCGCAGCTTGGGGTCTTGAACCACAGCGTGCAATCGTTCATTACCGCTTACTACAAATGGAAAAAAAGCCAGCCCACCCCGCTTCAGGAGCCTAAATTTTTCGACTTTACATGGTTTGAGCCTCTGCAGAAATCGGAAGAGCTGTTTTATCAGGTCGGTTTATCATCGTCTCAAGCCATCGTGGTCCTGAAGCAGAGCATGGCCAATATCGAAAAATTCGCCCGCTTTATCGCCGTGTACGTTTACTCGGTCGTGCTCGCGAATGACGGACTGCTGACGAACAAGGAGCTGTGGGAGACAATCAATATCGATAATCTTCACTTTGATCCAGAAGCCATGCGCAAGCAGTGTTCCGGCCTGGCGAAAAGGAGATCATCGAAGTCCGCAAAAATACCCAATCAGTTTGTATCGTTGTTCAGAAGTACGGCTCCCATGACTTCCAGTGAGACCGCAGAGACAGCAGGCCTCTCTTCTAAATTGTCAATCGTTACCAGCGCAAAAGAGGCCTGACGGCGGGAGGACACACGAGTGGCGCACCCACCGTGGCGGCCAATGCCTGCCACTTCCATTCCAACTCACTGCCGAGACGACTAACTTGCCTTTGAGTTCGCCCTAACTGTTTTAGGCTATTGCCCCACATTGCACCCGCAAGCACGATTGTCATAGGACACGCCATGAGCCCCGCCACAGTGCATCAACCGGCTGTCCTTCCGCCGCCGCGGAAGAGGATCTCCGCGGCGAGGCCCATCTCCTCGCCCCGGCCGTTTCGCGACGGCAGCCGGCTGATCATCGCCACGATTATCACCGGGACTCTCGCGGGAATTGGCGCAATTGCATTTCATCATCTGGCTGACACTCTTGGCGACCTCCTTTTTGTCTGGGCAAACGACCACCGGCCCATGGGACGAGTGCCGGTCGTCCTGATCGTTCCAACCGTTGGTCTTGGCCTGATCGGGTTGACATTGCAACTGCTGCCCCAGAGCCGTATCGGCGGAGTCAAAGAGGTATTTGAAAGCCTGAAGCATTCGCAAGGCATTATTCCCTTCTCGCGCATCATCAATGTGCTTCTAAGCGGGTTGGTGCTGGCGTTCGGAGGTTCAGTGGGGCCCGAGGGCCCGATGGTGCAAATGGGCGCTCTTATTGGCAGCCTGGTGGGACAGAGCACCGGCATCTCCGGCGGACGCTTGAAAACCATTGTGCGCGCCGGCGCAGCCGCCGGAATTGCTGCTGCATTTCGCTCTCCTGCGGGTGGCGTTCTGCTGGTGCTGGAAATTTTTGGTGCGCGCTTTAATGGCGCGTTAACACACATCGGCATCGCAGCGGTGATCGGCTATGGCATCAGGACCGCGATCGTTGGAGACGCTTATCCATTCCGGCCCAACCTGCCGCTGGGCAACCTCCCGGCTCTGGGTTTGCTCCTGCTGGCGCCGCTGATGGGACTGCTGGCTGCTCCCACGGGGCAGTTATTTATCTGGATGTTCAATCGCTTCAAAACCGTGTTGCCAGGCCGGTGGCCGTTGGCGTTGCGCACGGCCCTGGGCGGCCTTATGGTCGGCGTCATCGCTGTTTGGTTCCCGCAGGTGCTCTCGGCCGGATATCCGGTTATCAAGGACAGCTTGGAGGGAGGCATGGTATTCCGTGTGTTCCTGATACTCATGTGCCTCAAGATGGTGGCTACGTCCATCACCTTTGGCTCGGGCGCAGTGGGCGGATTGTTTGCTCCGACGCTGGTGATCGGCGCCATGTATGGAGGAGCGTTCGGCTACGGCTTTCATTACCTGATGCCTGCGGTAGCGCCCCAGCCTGAACTATTTGTGCTGCTGGGCATGATCGTAATGTTCGGATCCATCGTAAAAGGCTATTGGAGTGGTCTTCTCATGGTGGCGGACATGAGTGGCTGCTACCACCAATTGCTCCTGCCGGGAATCATTGCCGGCGGAATATCATTCCTCATCAGCTGGAAGCTGCATGACCACTCCATTTTTGAACTTCCTATCGATCCCGCGCGCAGACGGGCTGGCGCGGCTTAACTGACGGAAAAACCGCAACCCGCAATGAATTCCCGAAGTGCAGGCTCCGACACAACGTTCTGATCGAAGCCTATGACCACGGTTTTATCCGGATAGCTGGCATGGGCCCGGACTACACCAGGTTGCTGCATCAGGATTACTTCAAGACCGGTGGCACAGGTCACACAGGTAAATCCTTTTACCTGGTAGCTGACGCTCTGGTTTTCGGCTGGACCAGGATTTGCCAGCTTATGGAGCGCCACTGTGCCGGCTCCTGTCAGGCTGAGGCTGGCAGTGGTACCTATCACTCGGCTAAGGAACTTCCTTCTGTTCATTTGCGTTTCTCTCCTATTGTGCCTGTGCGCTTCCGGGTTCGTACTTCCACGCTGTCTTAATGGTCGCCTTGTCGGCGAAGCGGGTGTCCACGTACTCCTCAAATTCAATTTTCTTATTGAGCACGCCGGTCTCGATCATGAGATCCCGTACCAGATCGAAATCTGCTTTACGGGGCGCAAGCGGGCTGTATATCACTCGATCCAGTGGTTTGGTAAGGGCCCAACGCAACAGAGCGGGATTCTGGTTGTAGTAAAAGCGCCCGACGAAGTCAGCTGCGTTTTCCCGATAGGGTTTTCCTTTTTCCAGCCATAGACCCGAACGTGCGATGCCGTCCACCAGAGTCTGCACCGCCTCAGGACGCTGGTCGATCATGTCCTGGCGCACGATCAGAACACAGGACATATAATCCGGCCAGTACTCCCGGGCGTTAAATAATACCCGACCGAATCCAACCATCTCCGCCTGCGACGGATACGGCTCACCCATGGAAAATGCGTCGATGGCCCTGGCGGCAAGAGCTCCCGCCACATCCGGTGGCGCCATCTCTACCATTTTGACCTCGCTGGGCTTGATGCCGTATTTCTTCATTACGCGGAATAAAATCAGGCGCTCGTCGGAAAAGCGGCTCGGTATCGCGATGATTCGACCTTTCAAATCGGCGGGCGTCTTAATCGGGCCGCCCTTCTGCACGACGACCGCGCTTCCGTAACGGTGTCCCAGATAAACGATTTTGATTGGCACGCCCTGTGACTTTAAGGCAATGGCAAGCGGCGCAACAACAAACCCTGCCTGTACCTTATTGGAAATCAGCGCCTCTTTGATCTCTGGAAACCCTTGAAACATTTTGGGTAGGAAAATTTCGCCACTGTCGGAAAGCTTGGAGATGTAGTCGGTGACGGGGCATGCCAGATGACAGGTGACGGGAATGTAAGCTACAGTGAACTTCTGCTTTTCCTTAGGCAGATAGTCGTTCATAATGGATGGCCAGTTGACGTTGAGATAGCCATGGAGGGCGGTGATCAACGCAAGTCAACCGAGCGTCAACAAAATGGACTTTCGCTTAAGAGTCATTTCGGAACCCCCATCGAACAGATCTAAGCGTTTCAATTTGCCGGAACCCTGTATCCAAGGCCAGCCCGGTCAAGCCAATTAAGATCATGGCGGCAACCACCAGGTCATATCGTTTTCCGGAGTTGCGTGAATCGATGACCAGGTACCCCAGCCCCGAATCCACGGCAATCATTTCCGCGGCGACCACCACCAGCCATGCAATTCCAAGAGCTATGCGAAGCCCCACAATGATCTGGGGCAACGCAGCGGGAAAAACCACTTTGGCAATAAGCTTGGTCCGTGAGAGTCCAAAGTTGCGTCCGGCCCGGCGATACATGGAGGGAACATTCCGCACCCCATTCATCGAAGCAACTACGATGGGGAAGAACGATGCAATAAAGATCAGATAAATCGCTGCGGCATCGCCAACTCCGAACCAGACGATGGAGACCGGAATCCAAGCGATAGGGCTGATAGGCCGCAGGATCTGTATGGTTGGATTTACAACAAAGGCCCATGCTGGATACCAACCCAGCAGCAATCCAGCAGGAATGCCCAAGACTACAGCGCTCAGATACCCAGCGGCGACCCGGCGCAGCGAGTCAATGACGTAATGAAACATCAAGCCCTTCCTGACAAGTTCCGCAAAGCCTCGTCCCACCTCAACTGGTGATGGAAGGATCTTTGTGGCGGTCCACCTCACGGAGAAATACCACACTGCCAGGAAGAGCCCAGTCGCAAGCAGTGGCCAGGAGTACCTCTCCCACTTTCTAGGTTGGGCCAGTGAATTCATACTTTGTGGGCCAAGCCGATTTGCTCAAAGATGCCGTCGCGCAACTCCAGGTAGCGGCGCGAACTGATGTCACGGGGATGGGCAATATCGATATCGACAATCTGCTGGATCTTTGCCGGCCGCGCACTCATCACCACAACCCGGTCGGCAAGCTGAACTGCCTCTTCGATGTCATGGGTAACAAAGATGATGGTCTTGCGCTCTGCTTCCCAAATGCGCAACAACTCACCCCGCATGATGAGGCGAGTGATGGAATCCAGGGCTCCAAATGGCTCGTCCAGAAAAAGCATATCAGGGTTCACGGCCAGGGCACGGGCGACTTCGAGGCGCTGTTTCATTCCTCCTGAAAGCTCCTGTGGATAGGCCTTCTCAAAGCCTCGCAGGCCAACCAGCTTGACGTAATGTGCGATGCGCCGCTCACGCTCCTCCTGCGAAAGTCGGAACAGTCCGAAAGCGATATTTCCTTCAACCGTGAGCCAGGGAAAGACGCCCCGCTCCTGAAAGACAAAGATCCGGCGCGGATCGGGGCCACTGACTGCCTCGCCATCAATCCACACTTTTCCCCCAGTCGGCGAAATGAACCCTGCAACGATGTTCAGCATAGTGGACTTGCCGCAACCGGAAGGACCCAGCAGGCAGACAAATTCTCCGTCGCCGACCTCCAGGCTGACTTTCTGCAAGACCGGAACTTTATTGCCGTCCCGGTTGAAGACCATATCAATACCTTCAGCCCGCAACTTTGTTTTAAAAGCCCGCTCTGATTTGGCTATATATTCTGTGAGAACCGCTTCTGTTGCCATTTGCTAACTCTCTTAATCCTCGGAATATCCCCACTGTAGAGACTTAATTTTCTCCAAAGACCTCATGCTGGCGTCCAACATCAAGCCGATGACTCCAATCAAAACCATGCCTGCCACAACCAGGTCATATCGATTCCCGGCATTGCGGGCGTCCACAATCAGAAATCCAAGACCTGAATTCACGGCAATCATTTCCGCGGCGACCACCACCAGCCACGCAATGCCCAGGGTGATCCGCAGGCCAAGAATCAGTTGCGGCGCGACCGCCGGGAACAGGACTCGATATATCAGCTGACTCTGGCTCAGGCCGAAGTTGCGTGCTGCATTGATAAAGACCTGGGGAATGCCATTGACGGCGTTAATGGCCGTCACGATCAGAGGCAGCAAAGACGCCAGAAAGATCAGGAAGATCGCGGCCATATCGCCCACGCCGAACCACAGAATGGATATCGGAATCCAAGCGAGCGGCGAAATCGGACGGAAGATCTGGATCAGCGGATTCAACGCCATTTCTGATCTTTTGGACCAGCCAATGGCAAGCCCAAGGGGAATCGCCAGCAAAGCCGCTGTAGCGTATCCCCAGGTGACCCGGAACAGCGAAGCGACAATGTACTTCAGCAGCAAGCCGCGTTCTGCAAGGTCAACGATGCCGCCGACAACAGCCAATGGCCCAGGCAAAATCTTGAAACTCTGATGATTTGCCGCGACGCTCCATGCCCACAATAGCACTCCAATGAAGGCGATCGGGCGCAGAGCCACCCAGAGCTTCATCGCTGGTATGGTTTTTGCCATGTTCTCTCACCTTCAGTAAAGCTCAGGGTGTCGTTAATCTGCAGATCGGTAAAATGCTGGATCAAGCCGCTGGGCCAGCGTATCTGGATTGCATCAACTTTTTGGGCGTCGGCAAGTCCAAAGTGCTGCTCGAACGGAAGGCACCCAAAGCTGCTGCCACCAGAAACTTCCCGATATTGTTTCTTGCCTCCCGCCTCCAGGCAGATGCGGGCGCCGATGGCGGAACGATTGCTCTTGACCCCTACCAGGCGAACGTTG
>JASLFF010000403.1 GCA_030150795.1 Terriglobales bacterium
CGGGGACGCTTTGGCAAGCTCATCCAGTTGTTTCTCGATTTCAGCAATCGCAGTTGCTGCATCGCCTTTCAGTTCAACCGGCAGCTTCAGTAATGTTTCGATCCGTCTGCGTACTGCGGAATAGGAACCTGCTACCGACCGGTGCTTTTCAGCCCGTTCGGAAAAGCGCAGAAACGTCTGAAGCCCAGCCAAAACGGCTGCCAGTACGCTAACAGCGCCGACGGTAACCTGGACCGAAAGTCTAACCTGTTTTTGCAAAGTGGCGAACACTGTGGTGCCCACGGTAGTCGA
Organism: Terriglobales bacterium; assembly: GCA_030150795.1. The sequence goes on from JASLFF010000403.1 coordinate 292, forward strand.
GAGGACTACTACCGGAATTCCCAAGCTGTAATTCAGGTTCTCGTAATGCCGGGCGCTTTCCCAGTGCTGGAGTTGGTTCTCACGGACCCGCCTCAGCCACTGCTCCAGCAGCGGCTGCATTGAGGCCCAAGGATCCTGGGGTATCTGTCCCATGGCAATTCATCTTAAAACGCTTTATGTTCGAGCGCACGCAAATAAGTAGCTTTTAGAAAACCGTTACCCATCAAACTCCGATCCCATGTGGCCGGAGATCAGGAAAAGCACTGCTTGAAGAGACCCCTGGCCTTCTTGGAAACCCTTGAGCAAGTGCGTTTATATCAGATAGACAATAAAAACAAACCGTTTTTGGCTTGGCGTAAAATTGATATTTCTACCTTGTCGCCAATTTAAGCCTAGGAGCCCTTGCCCCATGATTCGCAGTGACATTCTTCAGAAGTTCCCTGAACTTTTCGGCGCCAAAAAAGTCAACAACCGCGATGTCAACGTCCAGGACACCATCACCACGCTCACCCGCGAACTGCGACCGGAGATCGCCGCCGCGTTGACCGCCCGCCGACAGATTCTTGAGTCGCCAGCGCCGGTGCGTGAAAAGTATGGCTGGCCAAAGTGGGAAGATAAATTTGAAGATCCAATCAAGGGCGGCACGTGGACGTATCGCCAGATCGTGCAGGGCATGATCGATAACTTCCTGGGACGTGAAACCGAGTGGCGCTGGCGCTTGAATGATGAAGTTCCTGTTCCTCAAGACGCGCACCCACTCAAGAATTCCGGCCTTGAGCTCACCGGCCCGTGGCATCCGCTGGATATGGCTTTCAACGCCCTCAACAGCCCGGCGCCCATGAACATGCCGGACTTTGAAGACGCGTCACCCACGCACTTCCTCCCTGACGGCACGCCCAGCAACGTACCCGTCGGTGTCTTTGCTGCGCTGCAGAATGCCAAAGAAATTTTTGCCGGCCAGTGGACCGGCAAGCCTTACGAAGTGGTGAAAAAAGGCAAGACGCGCGCCTACAACATCACCAAGCCTCCGGCACAGTGGCCCACGCGCTTTGGCCGTCCGCCGGGACTGCACATCAACTACGATCACGTCACGGTCGACGGGGCGCCCGCTCCCGCGACAATCGTTGTCGCCACTCTATGGGCGTTCAACAACTATGACTCGCTCAAGAACGCGGGCAGCGGCGTCTACTTCTACATCCCCAAACTGCAAACGCCCAAAGAAGCGCTGATCGTAGAAAAGATTCTCTCGCGGCTGGAAGGCATGATTGGCATTGCCGCTGGCTCTATCAAGATCAAGATGCTGTATGAAGAAGGCAATGCCGGCCGCACTCTGCCCGCCATCGCGTGGACTCTGCGCCGCCGCCTGCTGGGCACCAACGTTGGCCGCTGGGATTACCTGGGCAGCCTGATTGAAATGTGGAAGGACGATCCCAAGGGCGTTTACCCCGATCCGCAATCCATCGGCATGGCCTCGCCCAACATGATTGCCTACCAGCGCTTCAACGCGCTCATGATGCTGATGGGCGGCATGAAGAATGGCGAACTGGAGAACGCCGCGCCCATCGGCGGCATGGCCGCAGTCATGATTTATCAGGCTGGCGATCCTTACGGCCGCTCCCGCTATAACCCGCTCGCGTTGCGAGCGATGGTCATCGACAAGCTGCGCGAACGCATGCTCGGCCTGATCTTTGTCCCCGATGAGCCTCTGTCCAACAACCAACAACCCACGCTCGATGACATCCTGGCCAGGCGCGTCAAAGGCCGCCTCTATGACGTTTACCGGCAGAGCTGGGTCGCCAGCCCCGAAAAAGATTACGTCGCTGCGGGCAATGCGCCATTGCAGGCCAAGATCGAACAGCTTCAGGCGATCATTGACGCGCCCAAAGAAACCACCAAAGTAAAAGACCAGGCTGTTCCCACCGCCACCAGCGGCCTGAGCGATGCCGAACGCAGCGTGCTTGAATCGCGCGGGCTTCTGAATCTCCAGGGCAAGATCACGCCGCAGGTCATCACCAAAGAATCGCTTGACACGCCGGAAAAACTTCTCTCGCCTGAGCGCTGGGAAGCGATCTACGGAATTCCCAAAGGCGATATCACCATTGAGCGCATTCAACACGCGTTTTACATGGCGGCGAATTATGGCTTCCAGATCCTCAACGGCAACTTTGCCGCCGCCATTGACGATTACGAACTCAAGCTGCGCTTCATGAACGACCTTGCCACCTACCGCATTGATGTCTCCTGGCTCTGGACTCTGCTGCGCCATCAGGCAGTCATCACCAAAGATGGCTACCTCAAGCGCCCGGCGATGACTGAAGATGGGGTTGAGCCGGCGGAGAATGCCGACCAGGTAAAAGCCGGCACGCGCTTCACCAAAGACCTGTTCGACAAACTCTGGAAATATCACAATGAGTGGACGCAGGCGTTCTTTGCCGAACAGGACCGCCGCGGCGAGCGTGGCCGTTTTGACCGCGAGAAAGCCACGCTGATCATGGAAATGTTGATGAAGCAGCTGCCCTCGCCTCGCTACATCCAGCACAGCGCGCGCGTGCTCTTTGTGGTCGGCCAGGCCAACAAGCAGGAAGGCAAGCAGATGCTGGAAGCTATCTTTGACCTCACGCGAGAAGAGGCCGTTAAACGCGTCCAGGCTGGCGCCTTGAGCCCGGCAGCGCTCGCGGCACATGATTACGTGTTCGATATCTTCCCTGAAGGTGGAAAACAAATTGCGCCTTCAAAGGGGACCGCGGCGGACTAGCGATTGAGTATCTCTTAAAACAACGTCATCTCAAGGGGCCGTAAGCGAGCGCAAGCTTTCTTCATTGCGTGAGCAGGCTCGAGAGACCTTATGTTTTGGTTTTGTGCCTCCAATAACAGCCCACAGATAGTGCACCGTCTGTGTAAATCCTGTGCACAATTAGAATTCTCTCTCCGCGGAAGCTCACCTTATCTGTGCGAATAGTGGTATTTTCTTAACAGGCACATTCTCCTCGACCATGGCAACGCAGCATCAATCGCAGCCCGCAGAGGCTTGCCCCGTTTGTGACGGCACTGGCTGGAAGCAAGTCGCAGTGCCCGGCAAAGCCAGCCGCATGACACGCTGTGATTGCCGCATCTCCGCGCGCAACCAGCAGCTCATGGAAAAAGCCGGCATTCCCGCGCGTTACAAAAACTGCACGCTGGGCAGCTTCAATCTTGAGCTGCATGAGATTTCTCTTTCTGTCAGGAATGCTCATCGTGACGCGCTGCGCTTTGTACAGGAGTATCCGCTGGAAAAGCAGGGCATGC
>JASLFF010000436.1 GCA_030150795.1 Terriglobales bacterium
CCACGGGTCAAGTGCTATTTGCGGCGGGTGGAAACCAGATCTTTGTCTATACGCCCGCCGGAGCGCCCGACCCTGCCTGGGCGCCGCACATCACTTCTTTCCCTTCAACGGTTGAAGCCGGCCATAGCTATGCTCTGCAAGGACGCCAACTGAATGGGCTCTCGCAGGCTGTTAGTTATGGCGACGATTGTAGCTGTGCCACCAATTATCCTCTGGTGCGGATCAAGCACCTGCCGTCCGGAAAGATCTATTTCTGCCGGACGTTCAACCACACTACCATGGGGGTAGCAACCGGAACATCCATCCAAGGTACGACCTTCAAGGTGCCATTCGGCGCGCCTGTAGGACAATCCGAACTGGTGGTAATTGCCAACGGAATCGCTTCCAACGTCGTTTCCGTCAACGTGAAGCCCTTCCACTTCTGGATCATTCCCACTTACGAGATCGCCGCACGGTTGATTGGTAGTCTCGCCGATGGACCGCTCTGGGTCCTTGGACCGAATGGTCCGGTTCCAGTAGATCCATGGGGTCCGAAATACATCCAGCCCGCAAAGGAGGCGTATGCCTCGATTTTGACGGCAATAAAAAGCCTGGAACAAATTGGCGCAGAAATTTCCGCAGAACAAATAAAGGAAAACACTGCAAACAGGCTTCCTGTCCGCAAAGAAGCGACGGAAACTATGAAGAAAGCAGCTGCAAAATAGGCGCTGAGAGATTCCAGAGCAAAAAACTTAGCCGCGATCAGTTCGCACCTCCGAAATTGATCGCGGTTTTATTATTCTTTGTTGGGAGTACTGTGGGGGTAGACTCCTGCTCACAAACCAGATGCTCTACCAATTTCTTTTCCTGTCAAATATACCAATTCCCAGCTAGCGGAAATGGCCACCTGCCGGTTGGTGTGTTCGCGCAGAAATCGTCAACAACTCGGAGAGGGCCAGCAATCGGCAGACATTGATGTTCGAATGCTCGGGGTGTCCGCAGCTCATGAGGTGACAACTGAATCCTTGCCGGCGGCTAACAATGAAGGGGCAGCCACCAGCGCTAAAAAGAAATAACCGCCAGGGCCAATGGCGGGCAGAGATCCATTCAACGTAGCTTGTCCGTCCAGACCCTCGGCTATGGGTGACATTCGCACGCTCCTGGGACAGCAGGGCCATGCGCAAAACCATGGTTTTCACTGCATTTCCCGCGTGGCACCCCCCGTAATCCAAAAATACCGGACCCAAACTGCAAGCGTGATCTACGTCACACTTGCGATTCCCACTTTTACGTAATATTGCGCCACGGTCGCAAGCATCACAGCGCGGATGTGATCGGCGGAGAGTGTCAACTCCGGTTTTGATGTTACCTAAATCAGCAAGGAGCTTCCATGAGCACGAAATACATCAGTGATCAATATCGTTTAGGGTGCATCTGCCTGCTGTTTTTCCTCACCTTTCCTGCGGTAAGCCATGCGATCCCGGCTTTTGCTCGCCAATACCAGACTTCATGCGCTACATGCCATTCTGATTTTCCTAAACTCAATGACTTTGGCAAGGCTTTCAAAGATGCCGGCTTCAAGTTCCCCGTGGATGATGAGGGGATGTTGAAAGTGCCGCCCGTCATGCTGGGGGCGCCGGCGCAAAAAGAGACGTTCCCGCACAGTATCTGGCCAGGAACCATCCCGGGCCTGCCGCCGATTGGCCTGAGGATGAACACGTTTTTCCAGAAGACGAGCGGCAATCGTGGCAATTTTGATGCGCTGGTGCCTCCCGGCACGGTTGCGCCGTTTATTCCGAAAACAGACTTCAGCGCCGGACTTTTCAGCATTTTCACCGCCGGAAATTTTGGTAGTGATATCGCGTTCTGGGTGGATTCTGACATGAACGTCGGCGGTGACAACACAGCCGGTGGCCTGGGCGATGGCTATCTGAAATTCGTGAATATCGGCCGGCTTCTCAAGATGAAAAAGGACTCACTCAGCCTGCGCGTGGGACGCTTCGAACTGGATCTTCCTTTCAGCCAGGCTCGCAACATCAATATCAGCGGTTATGACATCTTCGATCAGGCCAACATCGGCAACCAGAACCCGGCATTCGGGCAGAAGAACGTTAACAACCAGCTGACGATGGCCGACGCAATGAACGGAATCGAGTTCAGCGGAGGCCATCAGTATGGCGGCTACCATTACTCGATTGCCTTTGTTGACCAGAACACCAGCGGGCTCAACCAGGCGTCCAACAACAGCGACTTTGTTCCGTCGCCTGCGGGATTCGCGTCTGATTCCAACTTCAAGGATATTTACGCTCGCGCTTCCTATCGTTTTAATCTGGAACGGGATCCGGCCAGCCGCAATGCGGTGCAGGCTGCTGGAGCCACAGGCCCACGCGACCACACCTACATCAACCTGGGCAGCTATTACTTTTATGGCCGCTCGGTGCAACGCTTCAGTGGAGAAACCTTGCTCGGCGATCCGGCGGTCCTGACCGTTAGAGAACCGTTTTACCGTGCAGGCGGCGATTTCAGCGTCAACTATCGCGCCTTGAACGTCTACGGTCTATTCATGTACGGACATGACGTAAATCAGTTACCTATCGACAGCACGGGCACTCCGGTCCCACTACCGGTTGCTCCAGCTCCGGCTCCGCTGCCGGTCGCGTTCATTCATGGTAGCCCGGCAACATTTACCGGGGGCTTTGTGCAGGCGGATTACCTGATCCATCCCTGGCTTATGGCGATCATGCGTTGGGACGCGGTCAACTCCGGAGAAGATAAACTTAACAGTCTTGCCGGCGTGGCGCCTCTTACGTTCCACACTACGCGGAATCGCATTACGCCCGGCATACAGTTCCTGATTCACGCCAACATCAAAGCTTCATTTGAATATCAGTTGCGCCCGCAACAGAGCGTAACTTTTATTACCAACCCCATTACCGGATTGCCAACGTCAATTCAGCAGTTCCGCACCAACACGGCTGTGGTGGCTCTGGAATGGGTGTACTAAATACTTTGGAGAGGATGCAATCATGAAAACGAAATACGTATTGTTAGTCGTAGTTCTCGCCCTTGTGGCCGCTCAGATGAGCTTTGCCGGCAGTCTCAAAGGTAAAGTTTCTCCGGGAAAATCGGTTGTTTATCTGGAAGCCGCCGCCCCAGTGCCGGTCACCACAGACAAGCCTGTCACCATGGACCAGAAAGGTCTCAGCTTCCAACCCCATGTGATGGTGATTCAGTTGGGGACAACAGTGGAATTTCTAAACAGTGATAAGGTTCAGCACAACGTTTTCTGGCCATCGATTTCCGGCGACAAGAAGAAAACTCACAACATGGGAACGTGGCCGCAGGGACAAAAGAAGGCTTTCAAGTTCACCGATCCTGGCGTGGTTACGCTGCTTTGCAACGTGCACCCGGAGATGGCTGGTTACATTATCGTTTCCCCAACACCTTATTTTGCTGAGACGGACGCGGACGGGGCGTATTCCATCGCCAATGTCCCGGACGGGCAGTACACCGTGAACGCATGGCATGAAGGCAAAAAACTTCAATCCAAAAAAATAACCGTGACCGGTGATGCTTCTGCCGACTTCACACTGCAGTAAGAGACGTGAGCGGGACAGCCCCCGGCTGTCCCGCAAATACCTCCGCTTAGGGAAGAGAGACGTCATGCAGAAGCGTTTTGAAAACAAAACGGTGGACCGGGATTGGCTCAACACCAACTTTCCCTGCATGATGGCCTGTCCCGC
>JASLFF010000454.1 GCA_030150795.1 Terriglobales bacterium
CGCAAGTTCAAAGGGCTGATCGTCAATAAAACAGATGCTATCCAAACCGATGTTGAGACTTTCTGCGATCATCCGTACAGAAGCTGCTTTGGACCCCCAGTTAATCTGGGGATAGAGGAAGTATTCTTCCAAACCCAGTTCACGCAGCCGGGCCAGCGCCGATTCTGCATGATTGCGGCTGGCGATAGAGTGCAGGATGCCGCGAGCATCCAGCGCGTGGAGGATTTCCCGAACGCCTTCGCGCAGATGTACCTCATCGCCTTCAAGCAAAGTCCCGTCCCAAAGGGTATTGTCAAGGTCCCACACCACGCACTTGATCTTGTGCCGTTTCACGGGCGCTACGCCGTCATCTGAAATTTCGTTTTGGATTCTGAGTTCATTCACAAGTAACATCTCACTTGCCTACACGGGCGCTCTCCGCAACTTCCTGGCAGGCGCTCTGCGCTATGGTGATTTCCTGTATCTCATTGCTGCCTTCAATGATTTCCATGATCTTCGCGTCGCGGTAAAGGCGTTCTACGGGATATTCGCTGCTGCACCCGTTTGCGCCATGTATCTGAACGGCATCCCTTGCAATTTTCGCGGCGGTGGTGCAAGCGAAGTATTTGGCAATCGAAGTCTCAATCATTGAAGCTGGATCGCCAGCATCCTTGAGTTGTCCGGCGTGGTAGCACAGCAAGCGGGCTGCCTTCACACCTGCCACCATCTGCGCGATCATGCGCTGAACCAACTGGTGGTCCCGCAAGAGAGCACCGAACTGTTTTCGCCGGCCAGCGTATTGCAGGCAAGCTTCCAAACACGCCTGTGCAATGCCCACGGAGCCCCACGCCACGCTGTAACGGCCGCAATCCAGCGCTGAAGAGGCAACGTGAGAAAGGCCGAACCCGGGAGGCCCAATCATGTTCTGTTTCCGCACACGGCATTGTTCCAGCTGGAGTTCAGCCATCATGGAGGCGCGCGTGCCCAGCATGCCATGCACGGGCGAGATCACCAGTCCGGGCGTATTTCGTTCCAGCAAGAAAGCACACGGACCTCGCTCGCTCCTGGCGAATACCAGAAACAAATCCGCAATCTGCGCAAACGTAATCCATTGCTTGTGTCCGCTAAGAAGAAAATCGTCACCGCTGGCCACGGCCTGGGTCATGATCTGCCGCGCGTCACTACCGGCTTCAGGCTCGGTAAGAGCAAATGCGGCGATGGTTTTCCCCTGCCCCAGCTTTTCCAGCCATTGGGACTTCTGCTCCTCTGTTCCCCACCGCCATATTGCCAAAGCAACCATGCTATGCACAGTCAACAAACTGCGGAGAGATGAGCAGCCTCGCCCCAATTCCTCATTCAGCCAGCCAAATTCAACCATGTTGAAGCCGGCGCCGCCTCGATCAACCGGCAGCACTGCTCCCAGATAGCCCGTCGCGGCCAATTGCCGCACCATCTCCACCGGCATGACTTCTGCCTGGTCCCAGGAATTGGCGTGGGGCACAATCTGTGCATCCGCAAATTCGCGGAACGCGGTCCGTAGCCGTTGCTGTTCAGGCGTCAGTTCCATCATGCATCAAACGTCAATTTGAACCATTGGGTGAGTTGACGGTCTTTCTTGCTATCAGCTCCGCCATGGCGTTAATACTCTGAAAATTTTTCAGCTCCAGGTCTTCATTGCCAATGGCGATCTTAAAGTTCTTTTCCAGAAACAATACAAGTTGCATGGCAAACATGGAGTTCACAAACCCGGACGCAAAAATCTGGTCCTCATCAGTAATCGTCCGGCCAGCTATGTGCCGCGCCAGGAAAGCCCTCAGTTTTTCTTTCGATTGCTCCATGAACCTCTTTCCTTGCTGGATTGACTAATCTTCATAACTGTAAAATCCGCGTCCGCTCTTGCGTCCGTGCAAACCGGCATCTACCATCTGCCGGAGCAGCGGACAGGGACGAAACTTGCTGTCTTTAAATTCGTCATAAAGGACTTCAATAGAAAGCAGAATAGTGTCCAACCCAATAAGGTCTGCGGTTTCCAGTGGACCCATCTTGTGTTCAAAGCAGTTCTTAAAAATATCGTCCACTACTTCTGGCGAAGCGACCTTCTCCTGAACCAGAAAAATCGCTTCGTTGATGGTCAGCATCAGCACGCGGTTGGAAACAAATCCGGGCGAATCATTCACCAGGATGGCCTTCTTGCCCATAAGGCCGAGCAATCGCGTCGCTGTAGCAATGGTCGCGTCACTAGTGTGGTAACCGCGAATCACCTCAACCGCGGTCTTCAGCGGTACGGGGTTCATGAAATGCATACCCAGCACATGCGTGGGACGGCCCGTCAAAGCGGCGATCCGAGTAATGGGAATAGCAGACGTGTTGGCGGCGAAGACGCATTGCGGAGAACAGATCGCATCCAACCGGCGATACACTTCAGTCTTGACCGCGAGTTTCTCCGTCACATTTTCAACCACGAAATCCGCATCCTGCAGAATGTCATAGTCGGCAGAGACCTTGATGCGCTCCAGGATTTCTTCCGGACCACTGCCCTGGTTCTTATGAAATAAACGCTGGAAACGAACGTTGTTTCTGATCTGCCCAAGCGCGGACTCCAGGATGGAATCGGAGACATCGATCAGCAGGGTGCGCAACCCGCTCTGCGCCAGTGCATGGGCCAGACCAACACCCATGACTCCCGCTCCAATCACACCTATAGTTTCAAGGCGGGGAAGGCCAGAGTTATCTCCAGATTGCTGGTCGTCAATCACCGGCGGATGGGCGGACATCATTTGTCTCCATTCCGGACAGTGCAGACTCATCCAT
>JASLFF010000527.1 GCA_030150795.1 Terriglobales bacterium
AAGGTGCGCAAGCGCGACGACAAGACGGTGAACCGCAACATTCCCACGGGCGAGATTGAAGTGGTGGCCACGGAGCTGAAGCTGCTGAATGAATCAAAGCTGCCGCCGTTTTTGCCGAGCGATCCGGCGCTGGCGAATGAAGAGGTCCGGTTGAAATACCGCTACCTGGACCTGCGCCGCGAGCCCATGCAGTACAACATTGAGCTGCGCCACAAGGTTGCGCTGGCCATCCGGCAGTATCTTTCCGGCCAGGGCTTCTTTGAAATTGAGACTCCGTTCATGACCCGCTCCACGCCGGAAGGCGCGCGCGATTATCTTGTGCCGAGCCGCGTCTATCCCGGAGAGTTTTATGCGTTGCCGCAGTCGCCGCAGCTCTTCAAGCAGATCCTGATGATCTCCGGCTTTGATAAATATTTCCAGATCGTGCGCTGCTTCCGCGATGAAGACCTGCGCGCTGACCGCCAGCCGGAGTTCACCCAGATCGACCTGGAGATGACCTTCCCGCAACAAGAAACAGTGTTTGCCGTGGTGGAAGGTTTTCTGCAGGCGGCATTCAAGGTTGCGGGCCATGATCTGAAGCTGCCTTTTGCGCGCACCACCTATGACGAGGCCATTCGCAACTATGGCATCGACAAGCCGGACCTGCGCCTGCCCAAGCTGACCGATGTCCGTACGGCATTCACTGCAGAAAATCTGCAAACGCTGCAACTCAATCCTGAGCTGCCGGTGGTGGCGATTCGCATCCCCAGAATCGGCGAGCTCTCACGCAAAGAGCGTGATGATAATAAGCCGCTGTTTGGCGAGCGCAAAGAAGCGCGTCTCATCGACGACATCAAGCGTCTGGAGAAATCTTTTCCTGAAGCTGTTGCCAAACTGCGCCAGATGGCCGCCGCTGAAACCGATGATTTGCTGGTGCTTGTGGGCGGGCCCTTGCAGGTGGAAAAAACCGGGCTGCGTCCTGATTACGGCGTGTTCCATGCCGCAGGTGCGTTCCGCGTTGAGCTGGCGCGTAAATACGCTGACCGGCACATGGCTTTCCGCCAGGGTGGATACCACTTTACCTGGGTCACTGACTTTCCCATGTTCGAGTATGACGAGACGGACAAGCGGTGGAACGCCGCGCACCATCCGTTTACCTCACCGCATGAGCATGACATGGACAAACTGGAGTCTGATCCCGGCGCGGTGCGCGCCCTGGCGTATGACATTGTGCTCAACGGCACTGAGCTTGGCTCGGGATCGATCCGTATTCATCGGCAGGACATTCAGGCACAGATTTTCCGCGCGCTTGGCATGACCGATGAAGAAGCCAGATCTCGCTTTGGCTTTTTCCTGGAAGCTCTGGAATATGGCACGCCTCCGCACGGCGGCATCGCGCTCGGGTTGGACCGTATTGTGATGATCCTTGCCGGTGCGGAAAGTCTGCGCGAAGTAATCCCGTTCCCCAAGACCGCGAAGGCCGTTGACCTGATGGTGGATGCGCCCACTCCGGTTAATGAGGCACAGTTAAAGGAGTTAGGAATATCGGTGCGGAGGTAATTGGTCTCTCGACGCCAACACTATGGACTTGTGAGATGTTATCGCGGAGCTGTTGCTGCGTTACCCTGTGGTGGTGGCGTATTTACAGCGTTGCTTTTAGAAAATATCCTTCCAACGAGCGTGATGCCACTGCCACCGCCCAAAAAGCCCCAGGCAAAGGCTTCAAATATTTTGCTACCATTTTCCAGACCAGCAGGCCTAAGTGAAAGGCCAACCAAAAGTGGCGCTATCAAATAGGTAATCACACCGATCATCAGGCCTCCGCCAAGATGAACAACAATCTTCTTAACCGAATGGTCGCTGTCCAGAGCATTGCGCACCCCGCCACCGATTAGTCCGCCTATCGCCGCAATCAACCAAAAATACACAGCGCCATAGTGAAACTCAAAACTCGTATCCTGGGATACAACATCGCCGCTAACAGCTTTGATTTTTGATGTGCCTTCCTGAGTAGCTACAAAGGTCGTAGAAACGCTGGGCTGCCCTTTAGGAACCGTTATTGAGGAAACGCCCAAAACACCGGCAGACGGAGGATCGACTTGCAATATCAAGACACGATCCTGGTTAGGCGCAATCCAGTTCCCCTGGCTATCCATAAAGCCAATGGTGAGCGTTATCTTGGGATGGCGTACGGACTTTACATAGGTCTGGCTGGCAACCACGCGCGTGGCGACAATAGGGCTCACAAATTCCACGGTGCCAGCCTGATTATCCACAGATGTTGGTGGTGAAGCCACTGGGTTTAACGAGATCAGTTGCGGCTGGGGAGAAGACAAGGTGGCCTCTCCATAAAGTTCGCCCGCAGGAATGTTGACAGACGCAGGCGACATCAATTCTCCCACCCCGGGAAATCCTACTTTGATTGCGCTCTGCACGGGAACCGGAACTTTGTGGCTGTCCACATAGCGCACAATGACCCTTGCCGTCTCCCCCACTTTCAGTTTCACGCCTGGCTGGACGGTAAGCAACAGACTTAAAGGCGGCACAGGACGGTACCCTGATTCGGGAATAAATCCGATCTGAGTGCTTCCAGCTAGACCCATGGTAGACGGATCAGCGGATTCGACATGAAAACTGGCAAGTCCCGGCGCATTCTTTGAAACCGCCACATCAGCAGAAGTGTCCCCTTTGTGAATCACCACGGTCTGCTGACCCTGTCCTTCGCTTGCCTTGACGGTGAACTTAAGGTCGCTACTTGCCTGAATGGGTTGGCCTTTGGCGTCAAGCAGTTTGATATTAAGTGTTCCCTGTCTACCGCTCACATTTTTTGGAGCTTCAATTTGGAGTTGGGTCGGAATGTGCGGCACCTGCTCCGCAAAAGTTAACAACCCTGACAGAACTACCACTAACAGTGAACTTTGAATTTTCATGGAGCACCACCAGACCTCTACTTTCTTGGTGAAGTGCAAAGGTCATTCGTTTCATTTATAACGTAATTTTTAGCTTGATCCCTTTCCCTGCGCCAAGAATTCTTGCCGCTCCAAGGCACCTAGACTTGCG
>JASLFF010000528.1 GCA_030150795.1 Terriglobales bacterium
GACGACCGTTAGGCGAATCCCGCTAAATTGCCGCCACTCCTCCTGCTTCGCGCTTGAATAATGATTGCACCACGTTCGGTGCACATGAGAAGCGCTCAAGCCCTCGCCTGCGATCCCGTTTTTCCGGTCCTTAAAGTTTTACGCAAATTTTCTGCGCTCAACTCTCTGCGTGTGTTATTTTTTTTATTCACGAAAAAACCAGCTTTTTTGGAGGCAAGCAAATTGGGTTTAAATATGGTGCCGAAGCGCATCTTCCTGACCAACGGAGTGGGCAAGCACAAAGAAAGACTCACATCTTTTGAGTTGGCGCTCAGGGATGCGGGAATCGCGGCACAGAATCTGGTCCGGGTTTCCTCCATTTTCCCCCCCCACTGCAAGCTGATCTCACGCAAGGAAGGCGTGAAGTATCTGCATCCCGGCGAAGTCACGTTTGCCGTGGTCGCGGAGAACTCCACCCGTGAGCCGCATCGGCTCACAGCCGCCAGCATTGGCTTGGCAATGCCGGCTGACCGCAGCACCTACGGTTACCTGAGCGAGCATCATTCTTTCGGCGAAGCCGATGACGTAGCCGGTGAATACGCTGAAGAGCTGGCCGCGGAAATGCTCGCCACCACCCTAAACGTGGACTTTAATCCTGATACTTCCTGGGACGAGAAAAAAGAGATTTACCGGATTTCCAACAAGATCGTCCGGACGACGAATATTACCCAGAGCGGCGTCGGCGACAAGCGCGGGCTGTGGACCACGGTGATTGCATCAGCGATTTTGATCTTTGAGTAAGCTTTATCTGAAGTCCCGAACCCGCTTGGCGGGTGAGGGATCCCTATAGACACCACTGCCCCTTTATTTTGTGAGCTGACCCCGTTGATCGAGTTCGGAATCGTCGGGCTCGTGGGATTACCGGTTGCAATAGGGTTCCCTCGCTGCGCTTCGGGATTGCAGAGAGAATCAACTCTTCCCTCCTTTAAAGCTGGGCTTCTTGTACCCCTTCCCCAGCCTCTCAAATACTGCGGCACACATAATTGGCAAACCAACCGTCGCGTCGAGAAACACTTCGCCAAAGCGGCCGCCTTCAGCCGGCGGCACGAACTTTCCCCAGGAAATCGCCTCAGAATAAGGCGATCCTGATAGCCCGCCCCAGTACACCGGCTCTGGACAGATGCGGACGCCATAATGATAGCGTTTAAGGGGAACATCTTCTCCCGCACGACGTACCCGCAGTTCGCAATAAGGCCCAAACTGCTGCGCCCAGTTTCGCGGCACGCCGCCGCCAATCGTCAGGATGCCTAGCTTTTTCTGCTGCAACAGCGTTTCCGCAAAGTAATTCAGGTCAAGAAACGGGTCGTAACGCAGCTGCGGCCTGCCTTCGCGGGCGCGCATGCGATTATTCAGCGCCACATCCAGCCCCATTTCTGAATCGGTGAAGGCTGGGACAAACACTGGTACATTTTTCTCATATGCCGACTTCAAAATTCCCCGTCCTTTGGCGTGGTGCTTCAGGTGGTCCCCTATTGCGCGATTCAGCTTCCATGAACACATGATCTGCTGCGGGTCCCACTTGCCCAGCACTTCTTCCATCACCAGCTCAACATGGTCCAGGTTCTGCTCCGGCTCCAGCGTGTCATAAACGCGGTTATAGCCCGCTTCATACAGCTCAACGTCGTTCATTTTCGGGTCATAGCGATAATGCTTGCATCCCGTCGCTTCCACTAATCCGTGCGCCATCAGCGCGCCGGTTGAGACCACGGCATTCACCAGCCCTTTATCGATCAGGTCGCAGACGATCAACCCCTGCTTGGCCACGGTCATAGCGCCGGCAAGCGTCATTACCACAAAACAGTCCTTGTCGCGGGCCATTGCTTCCAGTACGTCCACGGCTTCTCCAAGCTGGCGGCCGGTAAATGCCGTATCGGCCATGCCGCGCACCAGGTCGCTGATGCTCTTGGCCTTGGAGAGATCCAGCGGAAAAACGGGAGAGAGCTTGTCCTGCACCGGATCGTGCAGCTTGCGGTCAATGCCTGTGCCTTCCTGCTTCTTACTCAATGCTTCACCTCTAGGATTGGGAACGTGGTGGGGCAAACTTTAAAAAGTAAACGCTGTGAAGCGCGGAGTCAAACGGGGGGTATTTGGTATGCTTGAGATGATTTCACAATTGCCAGAATTGCCAAAATCGCCGGAATTGAAAATGCTCCGTGTAACAGGTTCTCAATTTGGATTCTTTGGCAATTTTGCCATTTTTGGCAATCGATTGAGACTACTCATGCCTGATCCAAGCTCGTTTACTGTCGGCCTAATCCAGATGCATTGCTCTGCCGACCCCGATGATAACGTTCGCCGGGCGGTGGAAAAAGTCCGCTCCGCTGCCAAGCAGGGCGCGCAGATGGTCTGCCTGCCGGAGCTTTTCCGCACGCAGTATTTCTGCCAGCGTGAAGATGCTGCGCTTTTTGATCTGGCTGAGACCATTCCCGGGCCCACGACGGAAGCTCTTTCGGCTGTCGCACGAGAAACAAAAACTACCGTTGTGGTTTCCGTCTTTGAGCGCCGTGCGCGCGGGCTGTATCACAACACAGCCGTCATTTTCGACGCCGATGGAAGTACCAAAGGCCTCTATCGCAAGATGCACATCCCGGACGATCCCCTTTACTACGAAAAGTTTTATTTCACTCCGGGCGATCTCGGCTTTAAGGCCTTTGACACGGAATATGGTCGCATGGGAACGCTCGTCTGCTGGGACCAGTGGTACCCCGAAGGCGCGCGCCTCACAGCGTTGCAAGGCGCAAATATTCTTTTCTATCCCACCGCCATCGGCTGGCATCCCGACGAGAAAGCTGAGTTCGGTACGGTGCAGCATGACGCATGGCGTACCATCCAGCGCGCACACGCCATCGCTAACGGCGTTTTTGTCGGCGTAGTCAATCGAGTGGGGCACGAGTTCGGTGACATTCGCGGCAACCGCGCCCAGGGCAAAGGCCTGGAATTCTGGGGCGGATCGTTTCTCTGCGATCCTTTTGGGCGGATCATCGTAGAAGCCTCGCACGACAAGGAAGAAATTCTAATCGGGCAATGCGACCTGAAACATCTTGAAGATATCCGCCGCAACTGGCCGTTTCTGCGCGACCGCCGCATTGATAGTTATGGCGGTATCACGCACAGGTTCCTGGACTGATGCGCCGCGCGAAGGCCCTGGACGTGCCAATAGTCACGCCCCGATCTCTCGGCTATCGCATGCCAGCCGAATGGGAGCTTCACGCTGCTACCTGGCTAGCTTGGCCTCACAACCGTTCTGACTGGCCGGGAAAATTTGACGCCATTCCGTGGGTCTTTGCTGATATCGTCCGGCACATTTCGCGCCATGAAGACGTAAATCTGATCGTGGCGTCCGCACGCGAGAAACAAACAGCGCGCGAGATCCTGAAGCGCAGCCATGTCGACACGAAGCGCGTGAAGTTTCACCTCTGGCCCACCAACCGCATCTGGACGCGCGACTCCGGCCCAATCTTTATCAGAAACCAACAAGGCGTCGCGCTTACCAACTGGCGCTTCAACGCCTGGGCCAAGTATCCGGACTGGAAGCATGACAATCAGCTTCCTGATCGCATCGCCAAGAAGCTCAAGCTCCAGCAATTCACTCCGGTAATCGAGCGCAATGGTAAGCCGTACCACGTGGTTCTGGAAGGCGGCAGCATTGACGTGAATGGCAAAGGGCTCATGCTGACCACCGAAGAGTGCCTTCTTAGCAAGGTGCAGCAGCGCAATCCCGGACTCTCACAGCGCAATCTGGAGCAAGTCTTTGCTGACTATCTGGGAGTAGAAAAAGTAATCTGGCTGGGGTGCGGCATCAAGGGCGACGACACGCACGGTCACGTCGATGACATCTCGCGCTTCGTCGCTGCCGATACAGTGCTCACCGTAGTCGAGCCCAACAAGAGCGATGCCAACTATGAGCCGCTACAAGAAAATCTGCGTCGCCTGCGCGCCACTACTGATCTTCAGGGACGCAAGCTCCAGATCGTGGAACTGCCGCTTCCCCGCCCCGTTATTTTTCGCGGACAGCGCCTGCCTGCCA
>JASLFF010000171.1 GCA_030150795.1 Terriglobales bacterium
TTGAAGATCCCGACTCCATTGCTCCCTATGCCCGGCTGGTAAACACCGAAAACCTGTACGCGACGAACGCAGGCACCATTGAGCCCGATACTTTCCTGGAAAAGGAGCTGGATCGTGCTCTGGCTGCCGCGCATGACGGACGCGAATACAGCGGAGATCCACTCTCAGTGGGTTCAGGCAAACAGGCCCGCACCGTGATGGTGGTGGGCAAGCCGGTCCTTAGCGACAACCACGAATATCTTGGATCTCTGGAGCTGGTGATTGACCTGCAATATCTGGTCAAGCAGCTTGAGCAGGCCAAAAATACCCAGAACCTGGATACTTTTGTTGTCGACCGCTCAGGTCGCGTTGTTGCATCGCCTAGTCCGCGCTATGCCACCGGCCAGGACATGAACTCCAATGAGTTGGTAAAGAATTTCGTCGATCAAAACGGGAAGGTGCCTGTTGCTGTCACCATGGACTACTCAGTCCAGGAAGGCAAGAACCGCATTCCCATGCTCGGCACGTATTTCCCGGTAACGGGATTGGGCTGGGCGGTTGTCGCGCAGAAAACGCAGGAAGAAGCGTATATCGATATTACTGACATGCGCCGTGACGCTATTCGCGCCGCTTTAATTGCCATCGCCTTCAGCATCTTTGTTGGTATCTGGGCCGCGCGGCGTCTCACTACGCCGCTCCACGTACTGACCGAATCCAGTCGCACGATTGCCGGCGGTGATTTCAAACATCGTGTTCGCCTGAAGAGCCGCACAGAGTTCGGCGAACTGGCCCAGACCTTCAACACCATGACGGACGATCTGGAACAGTTCGTTGATGATCTCGAGAAAGCCGCTGAAGAAAACCGCACGCTGTTCCTGAGTTCCATCCAGATGCTGGCCGGCGCGGTCGACGAGAAGGATCCGTATACCCGCGGCCATTCTGACCGCGTAACGCGCTACTCTGTCCTCATCGCTACTGAGATGGGACTAAAGGAAGAGGATATTGAGAAGATCCGCGTCTCCGCGCAACTCCATGACGTAGGCAAGATCGGCATTGAAGATCGCATACTGAAAAAGCCGGGCGCGCTTACGCCGGAAGAATTTGAGATCATGAAAACGCATACCACCAAAGGCGCCGCAATCCTGCGTCCGGTGGAAGCCCTGCGGGACATGCTGCCGGGAATCGAATTGCATCACGAATCGCTCGATGGGCGCGGTTATCCTCACGGCCTCAAAGGCGAGCAGATTCCCCTGATGCCGCGCATCATCATGGTTGCAGACACATTTGACGCCATGACCACAAACCGCCCTTACCAGGCGGCAATGGATCCGGAATACGTAATCCGGATTATTAATTCACTGGCTGCAACCAAGTTTGATCCCACAGTTGTGGCTGCAATGACCAAGGTATTTGAGACAGGTAAGCTGCGTATTCATCGCGCAGCTACAGTAAGCGGCGAAGAAGCCGCATCTGCCGCTGCCGTTAGCGCGCAGACTCAGGCATAAGAACCTTCGGAAATCGCAGCCGTGCCCGCTGGCGAATCACTTCTTCCTCAGCCTTAGTCCTTCTTCTTTCAGGCGAACAAACCACAGATATATCTCATCCACACGCTGGATGTCCTTTTCCAGCATGGCGTGATCGGCATATTTCCGGATGAAATTTTCTTCGCGCCCCCGTTTAAGCACTGAGACAATCTCGAATAATTCATGCACCTTGGCGTGCATGATCCGCAAATCCGCGATGAGGCGCACCTCTTCTATGTCGACCCGTGGCCTATTATCTGACTTAGTCATCGTGTTCCCGCTCTCCCGGAAGTCATGTATTTAGATGCCTGGGGCCGGCGTCACGAATTGCAGCATGAATGGAAAAACAGGTCACAAAACCGCAACTCGCGCACTTTCCATCAAACTGTAGCTCAAATTATGACTGATGTCTCTTAAATCCGGGCGTGAGAGCCTTGGCAGTGAATACCAGAGGTGCATCCCGATATAATCAAAGGTTCGGCAGACATTCATAAACGCAATGATTCAGACCTTATTCGGAACACCGCAACCATCGTTTCTCGACAAGATGAAACAGGCAGTCACGCGCACGCGCGAGAACCTGAGCGAGCGCATTGACGAAGTAATGGCCCTTACCAAGGAGATTGACAGCAGCACGCTGGACGATCTGGAAGGAATTCTGCTTGGCGCTGATCTGGGCATGAAAACCACGCAGGAAATATTGTCAAAACTGCGCGAGAAAGCCGATCGCAAGCAGATCAAGGATACAGCCGAGCTCAAAAAGCTGATCAAGGAACAGGTGCTTGCCATTCTGAACGCTACGCCCCCGCGCGCCGGCAAACCCGCCAAAGGCGAGCCGGAAATCATTATGGTCGTGGGCGTGAATGGTACGGGAAAAACTACCACGATTGGCAAGCTGGCGCACGCTTTACGCACTGAACGAAAAACGGTCCTGCTATGCGCCGCGGACACCTTCCGCGCCGCAGCCATTGAACAGCTTGAGGTCTGGGGCTCACGCACTGGCGTGGAAGTCATCAAGACCAAGCCTGGCGGCGATCCTTCAGCGGTGCTTTATGATGCGCTCAGCGCCGCCAAGGCCCGCCATACGGACAGCGTTATCATCGATACTGCCGGACGTCTTCACACCAAAACCAGTCTGATGGCCGAACTGGAAAAGATGAAGCGCACAGCGCAGCGCATTGTTCCCGGAGCTCCGCATGAAGTGCTGCTGGTTATGGACGCCACCACTGGCCAGAACGGACTACAGCAGGCGCGTCTGTTCACGGAATCGGCAGGCGTCACGGGAATCGTTCTTACCAAGCTCGACGGCACGGCAAAAGGCGGCGTGGTAGTGGCGATTTCGCGCGAGCTTGGACTTCCGGTGCGATATGTAGGTGTGGGCGAAAAGGCGGGTGATCTTCTGCCTTTCAATGCTGAGAATTTTGCCGAGTCGCTGTTCTCCACTAATTAGTGCGCGACTGGCCAATCGTAAAATCATGGCATTTTCTCAACAAGACGAACGCTTCATGCGCAAGGCGCTGGACCTTGCGCTCCGAGGCAGCGGTCTTACGTCTCCCGGCGCTCGCGTGGGCGCGGTCATTGCTGACGGCAATGGCCAGGTCGTGGGCGAAAGCTTTTACACATTTGACAGTGTCAAGCACGCGGAGGTGCTGGCGCTTGAGCAGGCTGGAGTTCGCGCCAGCGGCGGCACAATCTATCTCAACCTTGAGCCTCATTGCCATCACGGACGTACGCCGCCATGCACTGATGCACTCATTGCTGCGGGCATTCAGCGTGTGGTTGCGGCCATGGCAGACCCAAATCCCAAAGTTGCGGGAAAAGGATTCGAACAACTGCGCGCAGCCGGAATTGCGATTGAAACCGGCCTGTTTGAAGCAGAAGCTCGCCGGATCAATGAAGCGTTTGCTCGGTTCATCCTTACGCGGCTGCCTCTTGTCACATTGAAATCCGGCATGACACTGGATGGCAAGATTGCCCCTCCTCCTGGCGATTCCTTCAACCCCTCCGCCCTTGGCGCCACCGGCGCTACCGGCGGCTGGATCACCAGCGCAGAAGCTCGCGCTCACGTGCAGGAATTGCGGCATGAGTCAGACGCGATCATGGTCGGCGTTGGCACGATCATCGCAGACGATCCATTGCTCACTGACCGTACTGGCCTGGCTCGTCGTCAGCCATTAATGCGCGTGATCCTTGATTCCCGTCTGCGTTGCCCGCTCGAATCGCGCCTGGTCAAGACGGCCAAGGATGACGTGCTGATTTTTTGCTCCTTTGCGGAAGAAAAGAAACGCCGTCAGCTTGAGGAACATGGAATCCGCGTGGAGCAAGTTGCTCTTGGCTCCAGCGACGGACGTCCTGATCTTGCCCGGATCATTGCTCGCCTGGGCGAATTGGGAATCATCAGCCTGCTGATTGAAGGCGGCGCGCTGGTCAACTGGACAGCGCTTGCCACAGGCGTGGTGGACAAGATTTTTCTTTATTACGCCCCCAAGATTCTTGCCGGCGGCGGATCGGTGCCTTTCGCCGGCGGCGAAGGGTTTCGCCGTCTTAGCGAAGCGGCGCAGGTAAAAGACATTGTTTTGCATCGCTTTGGTGAAGATTTCGCCGTTGAAGGCTACTTGCGCAATCCTTACCTTGCTCCCGAGGCGCATATCTGATGTTTACCGGACTCATTCAGGAAACGGGTGAAATTGCTTCTACTGAGCGCGTGGTTGGCCAGAATCGCGGCTCCATCACACGCATTACCATCAAAGCCGGTAAAATTCCGTCTGAATTAAAGACTGGTGACAGCGTGGCGGTGAGCGGCGTCTGCCTCACTGCTCTTGATGTCGGAGAAGATCAATTTTCCGCCGATTTGGCGGAAGAAACGCTTAAGCGCACTTCTCTGCAACGACTGAAAGCCGGGTCAATCGTGAATCTTGAATTGCCCGCCAAAGCCCAGGACCGCATGGGCGGCCACGTGGTGCAAGGACATGTTGACGGAGTGGGCTCGATCGTCAGCCTGCAAAAGATCAAATTTCGCGATGACTGGCGCTTGGTTCTTGAACTGCCGTCCGGGCTTGCTCGGTATGTAGTTCCTCAGGGTTCAATCACGATTGAGGGTATAAGTCTTACGGTCGCTGGCATTGAAGGAAACAGGCTGGAAATTGCGATCATCCCACATACATGGCAGGCGACCAACCTTCACGCGCTCCGCGAAGGCGATCCGGTCAATATTGAAGTGGATGTCCTGGCAAAATACGCGGAGAAGATGGCCCACGGCAAAACACAAGGCAAACTTACAACTGCAGACCTGATACGGCAGGGCTTTTAGCGCGACCACCAAAAACAAAAGATCAGCACGCCAGGTTCGACCATGCTGATCTTTCGATAAAGCGCAAGGGAGGGTCGGTGCGCTTATAAAAATTGTGTTCGGTTCTTAAGCATTGCCACTCATTGCCAGAACCACATAAACCAGAGCAACTGCCACCGCTGCCAATATCCGGAAGTTTCTAAACTGTTGACTCTCGCTCATCACATCCGTCCTTTGTCCTTGAAGTTAAGGGGGAGGACCATGACCGTTCTAACAAGTCAGATCATGCGCTCGCACTGTGCGGAAGAAAATTAAAGCGCTGTTAAATTTCTTAATTCTGCTAGCGCTGTTCCGGCTTCGGCGGCGAGCGGCTGAGCCCTGCCGGGAACGACCAGAAGCCATTGAAAACAAAGGGTCAGATATTGGGGCGCAATCCATCGGAAGGCGAATGATCGCCCAAACTCCGCGGAAAACTCTTTACCAAAAGAGCTTCATGAATCCTGTAGCGGGCAGATCAGCGACGATAAATTTCTGTTCTCGTCCCACGTTTTTCATCAACGCCTCAGCCGCCAGGTACCCACTACGCACCGCGCCTTCCATGGTGGCAGGCCAACCGGTCGCGGTCCAATCACCAGCCAGGAAAATTTGCGGCCACTGTGTTTTTGCCGCCGGACGATATTTATCGAGTCCCGGAAGAATTGCATATGTGGCGTAAATTTCCTTGATAACCGTTGCTTTCATCAGCTTCGCTTCACGCACCACAGGAAAGAACTCAGCCAACTCGCGCGTTGCCAGCTCTAGAATTTCCTCGCGTGATTTCTGCACCAGTGACTTGGACGCGCTTACGACCAACTCCACGTAGCTGCCCTGACTGCTCTGTTCCCTGCTCTCATGGAACTTTGACTTATGAAACATCCATTGAATCGTGCGATCCAGCAGTACCGCATGCGGCAATGGTGTAATTTCGCGATCAAACCATAGATGAATCCCGGTGATGGATGATGGCTCAAATTTCGCTAGTTGCTGCTTGATTGGTGTAGCCCACTCGTCCGACGGGAGCAGGCTTGCGACATTCTGAAATGGAGCGGCCAGCACAGCAAAATCAAACTGCTGCTCGCCTGAACCGGTCAATACTCCCACGCGATCTTGCTTCGGTCCGATAGCCGTCACTGGGGACCTTAACAGCACCTCTCCGCCTCTCGTGCGTATATATTCAATTGCGTTTCCGTACAAATCTGAGAGTGGAATGCTCGGCAGCCCCATTCTACCCGCTGTAGCGGACTTCATGAATGACTCGCGAAAGACCTGCGCAGCATAGCGCACGGAAATGCGATCCAGGTCTTCGTTGAGTGCGCTCACCAGCACGGTCTTCCAGAACCGCTCAATCGCTTGTTCCGTCTGCTTATGCCGGCGCAACCAGGAAAGAAAATCTTCCGCTGAATCCTCCGGCAAGCCTCGGCTCATCACTGCCATCGCTTGAGATATCGCAATCTTGTCACTGGCGCTCAGCATCTTTGCGCCGAGAAACGTTGGCACGTTATGCATTGGAGCTGGAAGAAATGAAGGAGCCATTCTGCTGGTGCGGCCGCCCGGCTCAATGAACGTCAACTCGTCAAACCACCGGATTTTTCCGCTCACTCCCAGCCGATCGTAAAAATCAATCAGGTTTGTGCAGCAGCCAAGCAGGACGTGCTGGCAGTTATCCACCACCTCGCCGGTACCCGGATGTTCGTAGGATGACGCACGTCCTCCCACGTAGGGCCGCCGCTCAAAGACCGTGACGCGTAAACCGGCCTCAGCCAGCACGCAACCGGCGACCAGCCCGGCGAGCCCGCCGCCCACAATGGCAACGCTGAATTGTCGGGTATCGGCAGTCATACAATGCGGAGTAGAAATCCGCGAGATAATACCTTCAATTTTTCCCAGAGCGTCAGCCGGACGCGCTCCGTAAGCACATCGTAGTTCCGGTCCGCGATCTTCTGCAGCAGGCGGCTGTAAATTTCCACCAGCACCCAGAGCGCGGCGCGGCTGTCTTCATCAATCAGTTCCATCAGCCACTTTGCCGACTCATAATACTTGCGCGCGCGCTCCGCTTCGTATTCCAGCACAGGCCGCATCTGCTGCACTTGCGACGGGTTCTGTAATACGCTGGAAGAAAAATTTGCAGCTGTAAGGTTGCTGCGCACCAGGTCTTCCGCGGGAATGTAAATGCGTCCCATGTAAGCATCTTCTTTTACGTCGCGAATGATATTGGTCAATTGGAATGCCAGCCCGCAATCTTCGGCCAGAAATTCGGCTTTGGTGTCCTGATATCCAAAAATCCTGATACATACCAGACCCACAACAGATGCCACGTAATAACAATATTGCTTCAGGTCTTCAAAGGTTTCGCAGAGAATCGCCGGCGACTCCGCTGATGCCGGCGGAATATCCAAGTCTAAGCTGGTGCCATAAACTAATTTTTCAAAAAGTTCAGGCGGAATCTTGAATTTTGCTTGAGCGTCGCCCAGCGCCATCAGCACCGGATCATCAGTCGCCTTGCCGGCAAAAACTGCTTTCGCGGAGTCCAGCCATTCACTCAACTTCTGGCGTTTTAGCTGTGGATCAACTCCAGGCTCGTCGGAGATATCATCGGCGTGCCGCATGAATGCGTACACCGCGCTCAGCGCGTTGCGCTTTTCTGAAGGCAGCACCATGAAGCCGTAATAAAAATTCTTGGCAGCACGGCGTGCTATGCCCCGGCAAACTGCATAGGCATGGCTGAGCTGGTCACTCACAGAAGCTTGTCCATGGCCGCGCGCAGCACCAACATGAGCTTGCGGGCCTTAGAAATTTCTGGCCGCGCCCGCAACACGTCAAACTTCTGGCGCTCAATGGCATTCAGGATTTCCTGCCCCCCACGGCTGAACAATTCCAGATCAATTGCGAGCTCGCGGTTAACGATCTTTACCAGCGGCAGTCCGCGGGCAAACCAATCACGCGCCCGCTCGACTTCAAATTTCATCATCGCCAGAAATTGCGGTGTTGCGCGGCGCTGCGAGATGTCTTCACCCGTTACGCCAAAGCGGCGCAGGTCTTCCAGCGGAAGATAGATGCGGCCTTTGCCGTAATCGACAAAAACGTCCTGCCAGAAATTTGCGAGTTGCAGCGCGGTGCAGGTGTGGTCAGAGAGTTGCTGCCGCTCGGCGTCACTATAACCGCACAGATAGAGAACCAGATGGCCGACAGGGTTTGCCGAGTAACGGCAGTAAGCCAGAATATCGTCGAACGTTTCAAAACGCGTGATAGTCTGGTCCTGCCTGAAGGCGATCAGCAAATCAGAGAATTCATGTTGGGGAATGCTGAATTGCTTCACGGTGTCAGACAGGGCAACAAACACGGGATGCTTTGGCGATCCGGCATAGCAGGCGTTCAGCTCAGTCTCCCACTGCTCCAGCAGCTCGAGCGACTGCTGCGGATCACCGACCTCGTCCCCCAGGTCATCGGAGATGCGGCAGTAAGCGTAAACATTATAGAAATGCTGGCGCAGACGGCTGGGCAGGAACCAGGTTGCGACGGAAAAATTCTCATAATGCGTTTTCGCCAGCCGCTCACAGTACGCACGCGCTTCTTCCAGGGATGGCGCAGTGGCCGGAATGCGATACGATTCCGGCAGCGCGTTCCATCCCAGCGGCATGGACGTACTGCTTGTGCGCATTACTGACATGATCAGTGGCCAGGAATGATGGCCGTTTTAATCTGGCTACCGCGATCGAGCATCTGTTGCAGCACTTGCTTCAGCTTGGAAAGAGGCGCCTCGCCGGTAACATAGTCAGTACTCTTCACGTTCTTTTCCGCAATCAATGAAAAAGCCTTGCGGACCGTCTGCGGCGTGTGATGAAACGTGGCTTTCAAGGTGATTTCAGAATAATGTAGCCGGTTGGTATCCAACTCGACCTTGGTCCCGCTGGCGCATCCGCCAAAAAAATTCACCACGCCGCCGCGGCGGACCATCTCCACGGCCCATTGCCACGTTTGCGGGCGGCCCACCGCCTCAATCACAATGTCTGCCCCGCGACCTTCGGTAACGCCAATCACGCGGTCAATGGGATCCTGGTGTTTTCCTATCTGGACCACTTCATCCGCACCGAATCTTTTCGCGGCTGCTACCTGTTCCGCCCGCTTCACAACTGAAATCACTTTGCATCCGGTGAGCTTGGCCACCTGTACCAGCATCAACCCCAGAGGACCCGCGCCGATAACCGTGACTGTATCGCCGATATCCGCACCTGTTTCCTGTAACCCTCGCAACGCGCAGGCCAGTGGCTCAGTCATGGCCGCCGACTCAAAACTCAGGTCGTCCGGCAGAGCAAGCATGTTGGTTTCAACAATGCGCCGTGGGATCTTGATGTATTCGGCATAGGCGCCGTTATTGAACAAAAGGTCTTCGCAGATATTTTCCTGATGCTTCAGGCAATAGAAGCAGGCACCACATGGAGCGGAGTTCAGCGCAACAACTTTCATGCCGCGGCGGAAATCGCGCACGCCGGGCCCAACTTCTTCAATTACACCTGAAAGTTCGTGGCCAAACAACGCAGGCGGAACAATCATGCGTGCGTGATAGCCGCGCTGATACACCTTGAGGTCCGTCCCGCAGGTAAGCGCCACGTTCACCTTCACCAGCACCTCGCCGGGCTCAAGCGTGGGAATAGGCACCTTCTCAATCTTAATGTCCTCTTTG
>JASLFF010000547.1 GCA_030150795.1 Terriglobales bacterium
CGAAACTTGATCTTCGGATTGTGCTTCGACAACACCTTGGTGATCGCCGCCGTCAACGTCGTCTTCCCGTGATCAATGTGACCAATCGTCCCTACGTTTACGTGCGGTTTGCTGCGATCAAATTTTTCTTTTGCCATTGCCTGAAGCTCCTCTAGCTTTTGCCGTACTAATCTTTGTTAAACCAGAACGCGCCCAAACGCGTTTCTGATTCCGTTAAACCTTCAAATTCTTTGTCCAACCGCTCATACTCGGCCAGGTTCTGCTCGCGGAAGCGCTTGAACTCTTCTTCCGACTGCCAGTAATCCAGCGTGAGATAGCGAAAATCAATAGCAACATCTCTAACCAGCTCCGTTCGAATGTAGCCTGGGGACATATTGTCAGGCGCCCCACGGAAGAAACGCGCCCATGCTCCCTCAGGCCCGTACTTCTGAACAAACTCTGCTTCTCTTGCCTGCCTTACCCGAAACTCCCAGACGATCACGTACTCGCCTGCGCCGGACATTACCTTGCTGCCGGCTTGCCCTGCACCTTGGCGACAATCTCTTCCGTCACCGCACGCGGCGCCTCGTCATAATGCGCAAAGTGCATGGAGAAAGTCGCGCGGCCCTGAGTGTTCGAACGCATGTTCGTCGCGTAGCCAAACATCTCAGCCAGCGGCACCAAAGACTTGATCACCTGCGAACCCGCGCGGTGCTCAATGCCTTCAATGCGTCCGCGGCGTGAATTCAGGTCGCCGATAATAATGCCCATGAACTCTTCCGGCACTACCACTTCCACCGACATGATCGGCTCCAGCAACACCGGTGAAGCTTTGCGCGCCGCTTCCTTAAAGCCCATGGAAGACGCAATCTTGAAGGCCATTTCGTCGGAATCTACTTCGTGATAGCTGCCGTCATAGAGCGTGACCTTGATATCGACCATTTCATAGCCGGCCAAAACGCCGCCTTCCATGGCCTGCTTCACGCCCTGTTCAATCGGCTTAAAGAATTCGCGCGGGACCGCGCCGCTCTTGATCTCATTGATAAACTCAAAGCCTTTGCCCATCTCATTGGGATCAATGCGCAGCTTTACGTGACCGTAGTGGCCTGAGCCGCCGGTCTGGCGAATGTATTTGCCTTCCGCTTCAGCATGACGGCGAATGGTTTCGCGGTACGCCACCTGCGGTTTGCCCACATTGGCTTCCACTTTGTATTCGCGCATCATGCGGTCAATGATGATTTCCAGGTGAAGCTCACCCATTCCGCTGATGATCGTCTGGCCTGAATCCGGATCGGTTGCGACTTTAAACGTGGGATCTTCCTGCGCGAGGCGGCTCAGGGCGACGCCCATTTTTTCCTGATCGCTCTTTGTTTTTGGCTCGACGGCGACGGAGATGACCGGCGCGGCAAAAGTGATCGACTCCAGCAGAATCGGCGCTTTTTCCGAGCAGATGGTGTCACCGGTGGTGACGTTCTTCAAACCGACGCAGGCGCAGATGTCGCCGGCATAGATTTCGCTAATTTCTTCGCGCTTGTTGGCGTGCATCTTCAGCAGGCGGCCAATACGCTCTGACTTGCCCTTGGTGGTGTTTAGAACGCTGTCACCGGTCTTAAGATGACCGGAATACACGCGGACGAACACCAGCTGGCCGACAAACGAATCAGCCATGATTTTGAATGCCAGTCCGGAAAACGGCTCGCTGTCTGCCGGTTTGCGCTCCAGCACTTTTTCCGGATGATCGGGATCGTGGCCGCGGGTAGCAGGGATATCCAGCGGCGAAGGCAGGTAATCCACTACCGCATCCAGCAGAGTCTGCACGCCTTTGTTTTTAAAGGCCGTGCCGCAGAGCACCGGGAACAGCTTGAGAGTGATTACGCTCTTGCGCAGAGAAGCGCGCAATTCGTCGGCGGTGATGGTCTCGCCTTCCAGAAATTTATGCAGCATTTCGTCGTCATTTTCGGCGACCGACTCAACCAGCTGTGCGTGAAATGCTTCAGCTTTCTTTTTCAGCTCGGCAGGAATCTCTTCCACTTCATACTTGGCGCCCAGTGTTTCATCGCGCCAGTAAATGGCCTTCATGTCGACCAGGTCGACGACGCCTTTAAAAGCTGCTTCTTGTCCAATGGGAATTTGAATCGCTACGGGGCGGGCATTGAGGCGCTTGCGGATGGTATCGACGGCGTGTTCAAAATCAGCGCCCATCTTGTCCATCTTGTTGATGAAGCAAATTCGGGGAACGCCGTATTTATCGGCCTGGCGCCATACGGTTTCCGACTGCGGCTCGACGCCATGCACGGCGTCAAACACGGCCACAGCGCCGTCAAGCACGCGCAGAGAACGCTCGACTTCAGCGGTAAAGTCCACGTGGCCGGGCGTATCGATAATATTGATGCGAATGTCGCGCCACGTGCAGGTGGTGGCGGCGGAGGTGATGGTGATGCCGCGCTCCTGCTCCTGCTCCATCCAGTCCATGGTGGCGGTGCCTTCATGCACTTCACCAATGCGGTGCGTGATGCCCGTATAAAACAGGACACGTTCAGTCGTAGTTGTCTTGCCGGCATCAATGTGGGCCATGATCCCGATGTTGCGGCAACGTTCTAATGGTGCTTGTCTGGGCACTGTGTCTACCTAAGTCCTTAATCCTTAAATCTTGCTCGATTGCCAAAATTGCCAGTATTGCCAAAAATCGCCGAAATTGAATTATTCAAACCCAAGCGCCTGAACAGCAGGCCTTTCAATTTTGGATTCTTTGGGCAATTACCAATCTTGGCAATTGCTGAATTCCCTAAAACCCTTACCAGCGATAGTGAGCAAAGGCTTTATTCGCCTCGGCCATCCTATGCACGTCTTCCTTTTTCTTGATCGCCGCGCCGCGACCGTTGGCCGCGTCCAGCAGCTCGTTCGAAAGCTTGTCCACCATGCCTTTTTCACCACGCTCACGCGCGTAGCTCACGATCCAGCGGATGGCCAGCGAGGTGCGCCGGTCCGGATTCACTTCCACCGGCACCTGGTAGTTGGCTCCGCCCACGCGGCGGGTCTTCACTTCCAGCATGGGCTTGGC
>JASLFF010000585.1 GCA_030150795.1 Terriglobales bacterium
CGCCTCGCGGGCATCGGCGATGTGGGCGAGTTGGTGGTCCATATGATGACCGGCAAGGGCTATGACGAGCGCGGCCCAATTGGTCTGGGCGAACCGCCGACAGTAGGCCCCATGGCCGCAATCGGCAATGCCGTGGCCAACGCTATTGGCGTGCGGGTGCCATTCCTGCCGATCACGCCTGACCGCGTAGTCAACGCACTCAACCCGCAAGGAGGCAACAATGCGACCGTTTGATTACGCCTCTCCCACCACCGCAGACCAGGTTCCTGCGCTGCTTGGCAAAAGCTGGGGCGAAGTGGAAATTCTGGCCGGAGGAAGTGACCTGCTTTCCCTGATGAAAGATGAGATCACCACGCCCAAGCGGCTGGTAAACATCAAGCAGATTTCCGGCCTGCACGCCATTGGCAATGAAGCTGGTACCGCCAACCTGGGCACGCTCGTCACTCTGGACAGAATTGCCAACGCATCTCAAATCCAGCATCAGCATCCCATGCTGGCCGCCGCAGCCGGTGACGCTGCCAGTCCCCAGATTCGCAACGTCGCCACCATCGGCGGCAATCTTTGCCAGCGTCCGCGCTGCTGGTATTTCCGCGCAGGACATGGTTTGCTGGCGCAGAAGGACGGCAAGTCGCTGGTCCTCCAGGGCGACAATCGCTACCATGCCATTCTCGGCAATGATGGCCCGGCGCTTTTCGTGAGCCCGTCAACCATTGCTCCTGTCCTGATCGCCTATAACGCGAAGGTCCGGATCGTCGGGCCGCGCGGAACCAGAGAAATTCCTGTAGAAAAATTCTTTGTTATCCCGAAAACTGAGCAGGAACGCGAACACGATCTCAAGCCGGACGAGTTCATTTCGCACGTCATTGTGCCGCCCGCTCCGGGAGTCCGCGCCGCGCACTATGAAGTCCGCCAGAAAGAAGCCTTTGACTGGCCTTATGCTACAGCCGCTGTAGCCTTGACGATGAATGCCAGTACGGTGCAGAGCGCACGCATTGTCATGGGGCACGTCGCGCCCATTCCCTGGGTTTCAGTGGAAGCAGCGCAGGCATTGCAAGGCAAAGCCGTCACGCCAGCCACGGCAGACCAGGCCGCGCAGGCCGCGGTAGCCAAAGCAAAGAGTCTGGGACACAACGCCCACAAAATCCATCTGGCCCAGGTAGCGGTAAAGCGGGCCATTCTGGCCGCAGCCGGATCGCAGGCCGCAACGGGGTCCCCAGCGCGCGCCGCTGATGCGCGTGATGGGGCAAGAGGAGGTGCAGCATGAGCAACGTACCTGAAAGATTCAATACTGATCGTCCGGGGTTGTGCTCCGCGCTGCATTGGAAGAGCCAATATATCTGGTCAGAGCCTGATCCCACAGTTCCCCGCTCCGGCGACGGCCTTTTCTGGTGCGCCATGACGCAAACCTGCATTGGCCCTGACGGCAAGCTTGCCGAGCCGGGAAATTGCTGCTCCGGCGAGCGTGGCTGCCACTGCGGCGCAAGCAAGTAAGCCCCGATGACCACGAACCCTGATCCTCCACTGCTCCCTGAGATAGCACGCCTTTTCGCGCAGAGAGCTGGACAGTACTGCCTTTCAGCCGGCATTGCGGGAGTGCTTGGCATCACCGTGGTTGTTGCAGTGTCGCTATATATCGTTAGCGGCGGTCCCCCAGACCAGAGGGACCCTGTTTTGCTTTGGAAATCAATGGGGGAGGGCCAGAAGTTCGCCGCAATTTTTGGCTTGATCTTTGCACTCTGGACGCCGGTGTTGCTCGGAGCTCGCGCAGCGTGCCGCATCACTACAGCCCAGCTTGCTAATCAGGAACTCGCGTTACCCGCGATTGTGGCGGACATGCTGCGCTTTCTGCCTTCCGCGCTGGTTTATGCGCTCGTGATTGGTGTCCCGGTAATGATGGGCTCCAGTTGTTTTGTTATTCCTGGTTTGCTGATTGCCTCGTTGTTCACGCTGGTCGTTCCGATAAGCGTCAATGAGACTGTGGGGATTCTCCCAGCCCTGCGCCGGAACTTTTCCCTGATCGGCAAGGTCTTTGGCGGATCATTCCTGATTACTTTCCTCTGCGCCGTGGCAATCGCGGGTGTGATCGCGCTGCGGATCGCCACCATTGATCGTTGGCTGCCCGCCGTCGGACCTGCGTCATTGGTCCTGCGCGTTGCTGTTCCTTACGTACCTGCGCTACTCCTAATAGTCCTGGCGAATGTGGGATTTACCCTGATTTATTTTGCCGCCCGCCGACTGGAAAATCCTATGACATATTCTGCCGCTTCTTCCGCGCCGTGATGCGGCAGGAAAATCTTGTGCTTTCTCTTGCTCCGGAGCTGCCACAGCGGGAACAAGCGATTAATCGAGTTACCAAGCATTCGCACTACAGCGATAGTCACGCTTTTGTATTAGTTTGAAACGCATCTTGCATCTCCTCATCGATATCGATCGGACGTAACTCCGGCGTCGCCATTATCCGGGACGAATGAATCTTTCGGAGGTGCGGCTAATCTACAATATGTCAGTGGTTTGGGAAGCAAATAAGCATTTGTTTTGAACATATTTTGTGAAGAAAGCTTGCTTCTCCGGCCTAAAGGCTCGAGTGGATTTTACGAAAATCTCTACCTGGGTCCGTGCGACCGCCTTACAATAGACATAGGTTTTGGAGTTTTCTTATGTATCGAAAGCTTGCATCAATGCTCATTTTTACACTGTCTTTTTCGATTGCCGGGATTTGCGCTCAGCCGCCCGCGCCGCCAACCAACCTCACGC
>JASLFF010000624.1 GCA_030150795.1 Terriglobales bacterium
AGCGCCTGCTGCACGCCTTCACCGCTTACGTCGCGCGTGATGGAGGGATTTTCGTCCTTGCGGCCAATCTTGTCGATTTCATCGATATAGATAATGCCGGTCTGCGCGCGGCCTACGTCGCCATCAGCGGCCTGCAAAAGTTTCAAAACAATATTTTCTACATCTTCGCCCACGTAGCCGGCTTCAGTGAGCGTGGTGGCGTCAACAATTGCAAAAGGCACATCGAGCATGCGGGCCAAGGTCTGCGCCAGCAAGGTTTTGCCCGTGCCCGTGGGGCCGATCAGCATGATGTTGGATTTTGTCAGCTCCACTTCACCGGTCTTGGTGCGGTTCATGTGGATGCGCTTGTAGTGGTTGTAAACGGCCACGGAAAGCTTTTTCTTGGTCTGGTCCTGCCCGATGACGTATTCATCCAGGAAGGTCTTGACTTCCTGCGGCTTGGGCAGGTGGTTGGGAGCGGATGCGGCATGCGATTCCGTGCGGTCGTCTTCCAGAATGGAGTTGCAAACGGCAACGCACTCATCGCAAATGTAAGCCCGGGGATAGTCGCTGGGTGACGAGATGAGCTTGGCAACGGCGTCCTGCGATTTATGGCAGAACGAGCAACGAAGGGTTTCTTCGGGCGTCCTCGGCTTCACAATCTTACTCCTTGGTTCAGTCGGGCCTTGTATCTGGCCAGCGGCCCATCTGACCTCACTACTTTTACATTACTTATGCTTATAAATAATGTCGTCGATGATTCCGTACTCTTTGGATTGCTGTGCGTTCATTATAAAGTCACGCTCAACGTCTTTTTCCACTTTTTCCAGCTTCTGGCCGGAGTGCTTGGCAATGAGCTGGCTGGTGATTTCGCGCATGCGCAGAATCTCTCTAGCATGTATATCAATATCTGTGGCTTGGCCGCTAAGGCCAGACATCAAGGGTTGATGAATAAGAATCCTAGAAGTGGGTAGGGCGAAACGCTTATTCGGGGCACCAGCGCAAAGTAACAAGGCCGCCATGCTGGCCGCCTGTCCGCAACAGATCGTCATCACATCCGGACGCACAAACTGCATGGTGTCATAAATCGCCATGCCCGCAGTGATTGATCCACCCGGGGAGTTGATGTAAAGCTGGATGTCCTTCTCCGGGTCTTCCGCCTCCAGGAACAGCAGTTGCGCGATGACCAGGTTGGCGATTGTGTCATCAATCGGCGTGCCAATAAAAATGATGTTGTCGCGCAGCAACCGCGAATAGATGTCATAAGCGCGTTCCCCGCGGCTGGTCTGCTCTACTACCATCGGTACAAGTGCCATAAAATCGCTTTATCCTTCCGTCTGCAAAGCTGGGCTTGCCCAGCGAAAACCAATTGATTAACTAATTTGAGTTCGAATACAGCAAGTTTAACGCTTTTTCGCTCCGCATGCGGTCGCGTAAACGCTCTACGGCGTTATCTTCCGTGAGACGCTTTCTCACTTCCTCAACCGGCTGCTGCATCTGCGCCGCCATGGCCTCGATTTCGTTGTTCAGTTCTTCATCGCTCACCTGGATATTTTCTTTGATGGCGATCTTGGCCAGCAGCACGCTCGACTTCACTTCTTTGGTTGCGAATTCTTCCTGCCCGGCGCGCAGCCTGCCGAAATCCATGCGACGCATATCTTCCGTCTTCATGCCCTGCGCCGCCAGTGCCCGCAACCCGCGCTCCAGGCGCAGATCAATCTGGTGCTCCACCATTGAGCGAGGCACAGGAAAATCATGGCTGGCCACTAGCTGTTCAATGAGCTTGTCTTTGGCTTCATGCTCGGTTTTGTGCTTTAGCTCGGCTTCCATGTTTTCGCGGAAGCGCTGTTTCAGGTCTCCCAGGTTTTGGAAGTCAGGGCTGAGTTCTTTGGCAAAATCGTCATTCAGCTCCGGCAGCGTCTTTTTCTTAATCGCATTGACCTTTACTTTGTAATCAAACACCATGCCGGCCAGGCGCTTGTCATAAAAGTCTTCAGGATACGAGACTTCAAAGCTGCGCTCTTCGCCCGCCTTAGCGCCCTCAAGGTTTTTGGTAAATTCCGGGATGGTATTGGCCCCGCCAATTTCGACCAGGACTTCTTCCATCTGCACCGGCTGCGCATCTTTCTGCTCTGGATTTTCAGTGGCAGCGTCTTTCCCTTCCGCGCCGGCGGCTTCTGCTTCAGCGCCTTCAGCTTCCGGTTCGTCGTCGGCAAGGTTTTTAGGCCGCGCCTCAAATGACACCTGAACAAACTCACCTTTTTCCGCGCCGCGCTCTTCGTCAACGGGATCAAAGCTTGCCTGCTTTTCCTGCAACAGCGCTATCTCGCGATCAACCTGCTCGTCGGTGACCGTCACGTCCGGCTTTTCAACTTTGATGGCTTTGTAGTCGCCCAGGTCGAATTCCGGCAGGACTTCAAACGCGGCCTTGAACTTGATGGGCTCGCCCGGCGTAAATTCCAGTCCATATATATGTGGTTGCGAGACAGGCCTGTACCCGCCCTTGACCACGGCTTCACGGAAATATTGCGGCACCAGGTGCTCCACCACGTCACTGGTGATCTCGCTGGAAAAGCGGTTCCGCACCATGCTGGCCGGTACCTTGCCCTTGCGAAAGCCCGGTATCCGGGCCTGCTTGGAATACTGTTGTACCAGCGCTTCCTGATGTTTGGCCACCACGTCGGCAGGGATTTCTACGCTGATCTCGCGCTTGCACGCCGGGTCCATGGGCGGAGGCCCCGCGGGATGAGTATGGCCGGGCTCGCCATGATCGTGCCCCGTATGGGCATGATCGTGCTCGCCTTCAAGTGCTTGCGCTTCAGCGGTTTGGCCCTCTTCCGGCTGTCCGGAGGTGGGGTTCTCAGGATTATCGAGTGCGTTGCGTTCTGCTGCGTTATCCAAGTGATTTCCTTATCCGGTGCCGACGGGCTGCTGATGCTGTAAAGACACAGAAAAATGGGGGGATTTCCGGCACGTACCCCAAACAACCAGTTTAAGAGACGTTGCGATAGGGGTCAAATGGGGGAGGGGCGGTGTAGGGGCGGTGTTGGGGCGGTGTGTCAAAGCTCGTTAGAAATGTCCCTATCGTTAACTCATTAGAAATGTCCCTTTTTGAAATGTGCACTTAAATAGTTCATTACACATGGGAGTCACCCTAGCAAGCCTCTTTGAAAAAGGCTATCAGCCTCAGATGAGCGCCATTCATCCGGCATTAACAATTTTCACTCTCCATATTTACTCGTTCGCCGCATTTGTTTCGTAAAGAATAAATTTTTACTTAAGCTTGCGTAGCAACAGCATCTCTGACCAGAACTGCTGCATCTTTCAAAACAACAGCGCCCCTGAAACTCTTCCCCTGGAGTGAGCGCAATACGAAGCGAAGGATTCGCCCGTTCCCCACGGACCGTCGTTTGCTTGAGGAAGCCACTTCAATGAAATTACCCGTTGCCGTTACTCTTCGATCCACATTCAGACTTTTATCCACTGCATTGCTTCATCGCCGAAGCGCTGCGATTACCATTGCCGCTGCGGTGGCCATGCTTGCAATCGCTGGTTGCGGAGGCGTGAGCGCGAATACCACAGCGCCATCGCCGACGCCGTCACCGACCCCGAACAGCGGGCCATCGCCAACGCCGACTCCGGTCGCAACCAGCTCTGTCAACATCCCCACCTGGCATATGGATAATGGCCGATCAGGTCTGAACAACAATGAAACGCAACTCACGCCGGCCAACGTGAATGCGGCAGGTTTCGGCAAACTATTTTCCTATGCGGTGGATGGGTATTCGTACGCGCAACCGCTCTACATATCAAACCTGCGGATCAACGGCTCCAGCCATAATGTGGTTTTTGTAGCCACGGAAATGGCGAGCGTCTATGCCTTTGACGCGGACAATTTCGGTGATGGCAGCCCTCTGTGGAAGACTTCCTTGTTGCAACCCGGTAATGTCCCGCAGCCTGGAGGAAATCCGCAACCAGCCCAGGGCCTGACCTCAACCCCGGTGATTGACACCGGTTCCAACACAATGTATCTGGTAACGGCACAAAAGTCGTCCACCGGCGTGTTCTCTTTTCGACTACATGCGCTCGACATTACTACCGGGCAGGAACACGCAGGCAGTCCGGTTGCAATCCACGCATCCGTTCCAGGAACCAACTCTGAGGCCGTAAATGGAACCATCACGTTG
>JASLFF010000644.1 GCA_030150795.1 Terriglobales bacterium
CAGCTCACTTCGCCGGATGCTCTTTTGGGGACGGATATCACCTATCCTGTGGTTACTCTGTCCATGCCGTTGAGCAACAGCCTGACGGCTGGGACCACATTTCCGTTAAGCATCGATACCGCCAATACAACATTCTTCGACTCCACAAAAGCCTATACGACTTTGGAATTCGCTCCCGGAACACTCACAATTGCTCCCGCAGGCAGTCCTTATGTAAGCGACGTTCTGCCGGCGGGCGGGTTGCTGGCTGATCGCACGCTAATCAAAATTTTCGGCGCTGGATTCAATGCCAACACCAGAGTTTCTATTGAAGGCACCACGATTGTGCCGGCGGACCAGACCGTTGTGAATGCAGGCGAGGTTGATGTAAAAATCTGCAACGGCACTGTCGCGGATGGGGCGACCACTTGTCCCGGCACCGGAGCTACGTTTCAGCTTGATGGCGAGCGCGTTCGCGTGAAGGACACCAACACCAACTTTGTTCTGGAGTATTACACCTATTTGCGCGCCGACGATGTTGCCGGCAACAGCGCGAATGCGCTGGTGAACCTGGTGCATCCTATGTTCTCGCGCGTGACTTATCTCGCTGCCACCATACCGCTCGTGACCGGCGGCACGCAGTTTACGGGACTCTCTTTGCAAAACACCAATAGTCAGAGTGCGGGCATCAAAATTGACCTGCTCGATTCCAGCAATGCTTCACTGGCGAATACTTCTTTCATACTGCCGGGGCTCAGCGGCACTGCGGGAAAGAAGATAACCCGTGACGTCATTGCAGATTGGTTTCCTTCTCCGCCGGCAGGCGCTGCGAAAGTCAGTGTTACGGTTACGTCCGGCCCGGCCGTGCAAGTGCTGGGCATGCTAGGCGATACTAGTACCGGCGTTGTTACACCGGTCATTCCTCAGTAAAGCAACACGCAAAGCACGTTTTATTGGGTGCTGGCCTGTGTTGTTGGGGTGGCTCGCAACTGGTCCAGATTCTGCTGCACTTTGTTCCACTTGTCCCGCTTTTTCTTGGTGTAGTTAGGCGCAGACGGGTTCTGGTAAAAGGCCAGTAGGTTCTCGCGCAGATCGGGCATCATCCCGGCAAATTTTTCCTTCGTTAATTTGTCCAGCAGCTTCGCGTAGGTTTCATCTGTAAGCCGGTATTCTCCCGGACTAGTGGGCTTTCCGGTATCAAAATCCATGTTGGCCAATTGCAGCTTGCCGGTCTTCAGATCACGCAGTTCAGCGCGGTACTGCTCCATAGTGGTGTTCACGCTTTTAAGGTAAAGAGTTTCAGTATCCGGATTCGGCATCTTGAACGCAATTGCTTTGAATGGCCCAATTTTTGGAATGATCTTGAAAATCACCGCCATAATGCGGGCGCCTAGCCCGGGCTTTTGATATTGTTTGCCAAATTCCTTTTCATACTCTGATCGCTTCAGGTTGTAAAGGAATTTTTTCTTCGCCAAGCTGGGGTTTTCTTTTACTAGTTCGTCTCTTTTGGTCAATAGGGCCACGCGCGTCATCTCCGGGATAGCGCGGCTCACGGACCAGCGAAACGAGCCGATCGAGAGATCAAGATTTCCAAAAACATCGTTCAGCGAGATGCCATAGGTTTTTAGGAACGCGCGTTCCAGGACTGGCTTGGCGACTTCAAATCCAATGAAGTCGTGATACGCGTCAGAGGTGTAGCGCTGCTTGGCGACCTGCACCACGTCAAAGCCAAATTCAGTGCGGATATGCGCTTTGTGGTCTTGGGCGTAAGTCACAATCGGGCCGTATTTGGCCCCGAGTTTGGGGAACTCTCGGGCCACTGCTTCGTTCACCACAGGATGGCCGACAATGTCCGCCACGTAGTGGGCCAATGCCCCCAGCGAAAAGGCGTATTCGTTGATGTCAGTGGATTCGGCAAGCAACGCGTCCACAAAGTCTCCGCTGCGGACATAGTGGACCATGTCACTAAACAATGTGTTGCCGAATGGATAGTAGCCCATGTCCTGAATCAGGCAGCCGCCATAAGCAAAGGCGTGTGCCTTGCGGAGCTCGTCCTCTGTGGCACTGGGATACTTCTGCATCAGCAGAGGCTTGATCTGGTCAGCCCACAACAGGTCAACAATCTCTTCATGCGTGAGAATGGAATATCCATTACAGACCTGTGAGAAGCCGAAGAAAAGCAGCAATGCCGCCAGCATTGCTCGTATTGGATTTCGCATGGTTCCTTCTTTTCTTGCGGTGATAAAGAACTGGCCAGTTAGGTAATTTAGATGCCGCTCCGGTAATCCAGAACTGCTCCAGCGCGACGAAAAGAATTGCCGCAAATAATCCCAGGAAAATTTCGATTTTAGAAGAAATAAAAGCACGCAGCCGTTGGATTGAATGGTTGCGTGCTCCCTTATTGCTTGATGAGCTAATTGAAAATCTCTATTTTTTCCCGTCGTTGTCCGCGGCTTCTTTTGCACTGGCTACGCTTGTTGCCTTTGCTACGGATGCCACAAAAGGCCTGGCCATTTCTGGTGTAGGCACTTTGCCCAGCAGTACGTTTTTGAAGGCTACGTCCTTGCCATAAACGGCGGTTGTGGAATCGGCATCCTGCTGGATGACGGCGCCTTCCAGCGTCAGGCCGGCGAATGCGCCTTTGGAGCGTGAATACGTAAGCATCTGGGTGTCAAGTTTCCAGTCGGTCCCCGCGGACGCGTGGCGTCCAACTGGGCCGGCTGCGGCTGATCCTTCACCGCTCACCTGGAACTTGCTGGAAAGGAGTTGCTCCATTCCCTTGTCATTCATGATGAGCATGATCAGGTCAACGCCTTCAACGCCGATTTGCAGTCCCCAGCTTCCGCCACCCACTGAGATAAATGCCGGTGCGCTCCAGCCGTCGGCTGTGCGGCACGTGGCGACGCCACGCCCATGCTTCCCGCCGAAAACAAATCCACCTTTTACCAGATGCGGCACAATGGCAACGCACTTTGCTTTGCCAAGGACCTCTTCCGGAATTCCCTTGTCCGGAGCATTGGCGATTTGGGTCAAAACTTCAGACGACTTCTGTAAACGATCGGCTGAATCTTCTTTCGCGGTTCCGGCCCAACCAAATGTTGCCAGACTCACCACAGATAAAAACGCTACAAACTTCTTCATAGACCTCCTTGGTCTTCTTGCTTGCTTCAGAAAAGTAAAACTCATTGATGGCGCTTGCCAGCCGGTCGCTATGCCCCCTGAGCGTTATTGGTTAATTTGACGATGTACGCCGGAACGCTAAGTTCATGGCTGCCAAAATTGTTCCCAACACCAGTAATAGAGGCATCACGCCGGGGCCGAAACTTGCAACCAGACCGACCATCCACAAAAGAATGGCTAACGTGAAAATTGTCCAAAACACAACACTCCTCCAGAGTTGGTGCTCGCCTTAAAAATCCTGCGGTTCGGTTTACGGTTATGTGCCCTGAAAGACCTACCGGTCATGGGCTTCGATTTCGGCACGGTTTCCTCACATCGGAGAGAACCTGCTTACTTGTTCTGATCCAGAAAAGAGCCTTTCAGGTTGTTTGGACCTTAGTTCCAAAGAGGCATTTTGCTATTGATCCCACCAGGGATTATTAGAGTCTCTAATCCAATCGGAATGTTCTAAGGGCTCGCGAGTTTCACAGTGCAATAAGATCATGCCTGTAAGCATTTGAAAATAAAGCCCTTTCTTCGGCGGACCACAATCGGCTCGCAGGCACATGTGATGGCCGTCACACTCTATCCATTGCGCCCAGACCTACTATCGCCAAAAGAGAAGGCAAAGGGTTAGAGGTTCAATCATGAAAAACAATTTTGACGAAAACAAGACTCCCGTTGTCGCAATCTGGGAAACCACCCAGGCTTGCGACGTACCCAGCGTGGATTATGGCGACTGGTCCCAGCCTGAAGCAGACCCCCTGGAATTAAACACACTTGAGGCCCTACAGCTGATCGATGAAATGGCTGAGCTGTGTCCGCCCATTTTCATTCTCACGGGTGCAGATCCCCTGAAGCGCAAAGACATCTACGAACTGGTGCGGCATGCCTCGGAGCGAGGCTTGCATCCTTTTCTGGCGCTGCCTGCAACTCCGCTGTTGACCCCTGACGCCATTGCCGAGTTGAAGCATGCCGGCCTCTCCCGGCTGGTCCTGAATCTGGATGCGGCAAGCCCTGAGCTGCACGATCTTGTATGTGGCATCTACGGTTCTTTTGCTCGAACCATGGAAGCCATCCAATGGGCAGACCATTGGAAACTTCCATACCAGATCACCACACATTTTTGCGAGCGCAATCTACACGACCTTGAGAATCTGGCCGCGCTACTGCAGACCTTTAGGATCAAGCAATGGAACATTGCCTTTCCCGTCCCAACAACGCTGGATGAACTGGAAGAGACGCCATCCGCCGGCGAATTTGAAAGCGCCTTTGCCCGGCTGTACACGCTGGCGAAAAAAGTACCCTTCAAAATCAAGACGTCTGAAGCGCCGCACTATCGCAGGTATGTTTTGCAGCAGCAGGCCAGGGAAAGGGGTGGCCTCGAACCGAATGGGCATCAGGTCCAGGAAGGAATTCCGGGCATCATGCCGTTCAATGAAAACCGTGCGACGCTTTTTATCTCGCACACTGGCGAAGTTTACCCCTGTGCAGGGCTCCATTTGCCGGCCGGAAATGTCCGCGTGGCCAACGTGACGGAAATCTATCGAAGCTCACAGGTATTCACCTTGCTTCGGGACCCGGCCAATCTAACCGGCAAATGCGGAGAGTGCGCTTTCAAGGGCGTCTGCGGAGGGTCGCGCGCACGCGCTTATGCCATGCATGCAGACATGTTCACTGAAGACCCATCATGCATTTATCATCCTACCGAGCAGGCAGCGGTCCGCAATAGCGTGCCCCGGACTCTGCCTTCTGAAAAGGTGGCCATCGAAGAGCCGTAGCATTTATAAGGAGCGGGGAGCCGGCGGTTACCGTGCTCCCCTAGGATGAACC
>JASLFF010000650.1 GCA_030150795.1 Terriglobales bacterium
AGTACGTCAAAGTCGCTGTTTTCGATATGCTCGTGAATCTCTTCTTTAGAAGCTGCGGCCACCACCTTATAGCCCGAGTCGCGAAAAACCTCGCGCTGCATCGCGAGCACGGAATCACTCTGGCGAGAGCACAGGAGCAGACGCGTATCGGACTTTTGAGCTAAATTCATGGGCAGAATACCTACTATTATCCATATTGTTAATCAACTCGACAACACGTCGGAATGCGATAAAAGCTGGCCCGGAGGCTCTCCTGGCAAGGGTTAGGCGAAGGTGGCAGTCATGGTTAAAATGCTAGTTTGCTCGTGAGGTATTTCCTTGGACCCTGTCACGCATATGCTGACCGGCGCGTGTGTGAGCCGTGCCGGACTGAATCGAAAAACCGCATTGGCAACGCTCACGCTTACGCTGGCGTTTGAAGCCCCTGACATTGACTCGGCTACCTACTTCTGGGGCGGGATTACCGGTTTGCAGCACCACCGCGGCATCACGCATAGCCTAATCGGCGCGCCGTTTATGGCTGCGGGCGTAATCGCGCTCGTCTATGGCATCCATCGCTGGAGGAGTTCGCGCCAGAAGGCCGTCGCTGGAGACGCTTCCGGCGGCACAGTTCCCAAGCTGCCGCCGAATTGGAAAATTCTCTATGGATATGCCCTGCTGGGATCGCTGGTGCACCTCTTCCAGGACTTTACCAACAATTATGGCGTGCGCCCGTTCGCACCATTCAATGAGAAATGGTATGCCTGGGACATTGTTTTTATCGTCGATCCCATTATGTTGCTGGCAATGTTTCTGGCGCTGGTGCTGCCGGGATTGATGGCCCTGGTTACCGAGGAGATTGGCTCGAATAAGCCGCAATTTCGCGGACGCGGAGCGGCGATTTTTGCCTTGCTCTGTGTGGCGGCGGTAATCCTTGTGCGCGGCATCGAACACCGCAGAGCGGTGAACGCGTTGAATTCGCGGACATATCGTAATGAAGAACCCGTCCGCGCATCTGCCTTTCCCCAGCCTATCAATCCTTTCTCGTGGAACGGAGTGGTGGAGACGCAGGATTTTTTCCTGATGGCGCCGGTTGACTCAGGCTCAGGAGATGTCGATCCGCAAAACATGGCCGTTGTGCGCTTCAAACCGGAAGAGACACCGGTGACGCTGGCAGCCAAGAAGTCCCGGCTGGGGCAGGTTTACCTGGACTGGGCCCGCTATCCCCTGGTGACCACGGAGAAGCTGGAAGGCGGAAGATATCAGGTGCAGTTTGAAGATTTGCGATTTGAGAGCGCAGAAAGCGTTGCCCAGCATCAAGCGCCTATCCTAGCCGGCTATGTGGTGCTTGATCCGCAACTCAGGGCAGAAGAGATGTTTACGGGGAAACCCCCGGATGTGGCGCCGGATCGGAAATAGCTTTGTAGCCTTGACGTTAGAGTTTCAACCCGTCACAATACTAACTCTGAGGTGCGTATGCTCGCTTATCTGTTTGTGGTTCTTGCAGTGTTACTGCGTCTGGTGGCCGGTACCGGCGCGTTCGCGACCCTGGGCTTTAGTCTGGTGGGCGCTTCACTGTTGTTCTTTGGATCACGCATGCCGCGCAAGCACTTCTGGATTCCCGCTGCACTGTTCATTGGCTCCGATATCTATCTGAACCTCCGCGTTTATCAGATTCCGTTCACGCTCGACCAGATTGTGATGTGGGGCTGGTATCTGGTTCCATGTTTCATCGGGTTGCTGCTGCGCAATCGCGTCAAGCCATTGAACGTCTTTGGCGCGGGATTGGGCACGGGCGTTGGCTTCTATCTGACGAGCAACTTCGCCGTCTGGGCGCTCGGCAATATCGCTTACGCCAAGAATCTTTCTGGTTTGATGCTGTGCTATACCAAGGCCATTCCGTTCTTCCGCAACGGGATCATCTCTGACGTGCTGTTCTCGCTGGTGTTCTTTGGGATAGGGGCGCTGGTGGCGCAGACACAGCATGAGAGCGCGGTGAGCAAGAGCGCGGCAGCGTAAAGCAGAATTGCCAAAGATTGCCAAAATTTGAAAGGCAATTTTCTCGTGCTGGTTTGCAAGATCAGTTGTAACTATTTCCGTCCTACCGAATCTTCATGCTTGATCTCTTCAGCAATTTCTTTTGCCGGCTGGCGCAGTAGCCGGTAGATGAGATAGCAAACGAGAATTATTCCAACAAGGATTAAAACCAGATACGACGGGTGCGTCTTGATCAGGAGTTTGGTCTCCGCCACAATTTCTGGGCCGAATATTACTGTGAGGACAGAGAGCAAGCCGAAACGCACCAAACGCCCGCTGATGATGGCCATAAGGAACGCGACCGGCTTCATCTCAAACACGCCGGCAGAAAAGACTAACAGCTTAAATGGCGTTGGCGGCGGCAGCATCGCCGGGACCATAAGAGCCAGAAATTCCTGGCGTTCAAAGCGGTCGCGAATGCGCTGCAGCTTGGCTTCGTCGATGCGCTTGAGCAGAAACAACTCGCCTCCGGCGCGTCCCAGGCCATAAGGCACAAGGCTTCCCAGGGC
>JASLFF010000659.1 GCA_030150795.1 Terriglobales bacterium
CGAACCTCCAGCTTACGCGGCGGAAGAGATTTACGGCATCTTTGAAGCCGACGGTATGCGCCCGTACGACATGAAAGAAATCATTGCGCGGATTGTTGACGGCGCGAAGTTTGACGAATACAAGGCCGAGTACGGTAAGACCGT
Organism: Terriglobales bacterium; assembly: GCA_030150795.1. Next base: position 145 of record JASLFF010000659.1, read on the forward strand.
GATCTGCGGGCTGGCGCGCATTGGCGGATTCGCCGTGGGCATTGTGGCCAACCAGGCATCGCCTGCACAGCAAACAGATCCCAGCTCCGGTGAAAAACGCGTAGAGTTTGGACGCGTCATCTATACGGAAAGCGCCGAAAAGGCCGCACGCTTCATCATGGATTGCAACCAGAACCTTGTGCCGCTGATCTTTCTTCACGACGTCAATGGCTTCATGGTGGGCCGCGACGCCGAGTGGAGCGGCATCATCAAAGCTGGAGCAAAGATGGTGAATGCCGTGGCCAATTCCGTGGTGCCGAAAATTACGGTCATCATCGGCGGGTCATTTGGCGCGGGGCATTACGCCATGTGCGGCAAAGCCTACGATCCACGATTTGTCTTTGCATGGCCTTCTGCTCGTTACGCAGTCATGAGCGGCGCGGCGGCTGCGGGAACGCTGGTGGAAATCAAGATCAAGCAACTGGAGCGCGGCGGCAAGAAGTTGAGCGACGCCGAGCGCAAAGAATTGTTCGACACGACAAAAGCTACTTACGATCACCAAACCGACCCGCGCTACGGCGCGGCAAGGTTGTGGATCGATAAAATTATTGATCCCATGGAGACGCGCCAGACGTTGATTACAGCACTGGAGGCGGCAAGCCTGAATCCGGAGGTGAAGGAGTTTAAAGTTGGGGTTTTGCAAACTTAGTTTTGTGCAATCCCGAGCGAAGCGAGGGAACCCTACCTTATCTATGATGTGATCGTCGACATTAAGGTGTTCGTGATTATAGGGATCTCTCGCTGTGCTCGAGATTTCAGAAAGAACTCCGCGCCTCCGTGGTGAATAAGAATTTTGGATTTTATGTCGAATGAACTCAAACTCATCGAATGTCCCCGCGATGCCTGGCAGGGCCTGAAAGGCCAGATTCCCACGGCCGTCAAGGTCCAGTACCTGCGCGCGCTGATTGGCGCTGGCTTCAAGCACATTGACGCTGTGTCATTCGTCTCACCCAAGGCCATCCCGCAGATGGCGGATTCTGAAGCTGTCCTGAAAGAACTTGATCCGCCGGATGACGTGGAGATTATTGGCATTGTGGTGAACCAAAAAGGCGCGGAGCGCGCGATTGCCACTGAAGCCGTGCAGACGCTCGGATTCCCGTATTCTGTGTCGCCGACATTTCTTGAACGCAACCAGCACCAAACGCTGGAAGCTGCCGCGGACGAATTGGAACAGATCAAGCTGAAAGCGGACGCCGCAGGCTTGAACGTTGTAGCGTATATCTCCATGGCTTTCGGCAATCCTTACGGCGATCTTTGGAACGCCGAAGAAGTAGTTGAGGCCGTGGGCATTCTGGCCGACATGAATATCACGCAGATTTCGCTGGCCGATACGGTTGGCCTTTCAACGCCGGCGCAGGTGAAAGAGCTGATCGCGGCCGTCAATCAGGCTTACGATTATCTTGAGATCGGCGCGCACCTGCACAGCACAAAAGCAGGCGCGGCAGAGAAAATCATTGCGGCGTATGACGCGGGTTGTAGGCGATTTGATTTCGCCATCGGCGGGCTCGGTGGATGTCCGTTCGCGCAGGATGAGATGATTGGAAACATTCCGACGGAAATTGCAGTCCAGGCGCTCAAGGAACACGGCGCTGAGGTTCCGATCAAGAAGCCGCTGGATGCGGTAACACAAATGTCGGCAGACATTGCGAAGAAGCATACGGTGGTGATGTGAAGGGCCGCGGGGTGCAGAGTCTCTTATCAGGCGTATGAAAGGAACTGGAATGGAACGATCATTTTCACCGGAGGGCAAAACTGCGCAGCCATCAGCAGGTTCACCAGCCCTTCCCGGCAAAGAAGAGATGATTCATCATCCTTCCTCCAGCCTGGAATTGGAAATGCCCGTTGAATTACTGCAATTGCGAATCACGCCGATTTCACATTTTTTTGTGCGCAATCATCTGGACCAACCCGCAATTTCACCGGGCGCAGAATGGCGATTGACGGTAACCGGCGAGGTAGAGCAGCCAGGCTCGCTGAGTTTTTCTGATTTGACCGGCTTTGCGCCACACTCGATCACGGCAGTACTGGAATGTGCCGGCAATGGGCGGGCCTTTTACCGTCCAGAGACGCTGGGAACACAATGGCAGCGGGGCGCTGCAGGAAACGCTCATTTCAGCGGCGTGCGTTTACGCGACCTGTTGCTGCGCGTCGGCCTGAAAGCCACCGGCAAGCACGTGATGTTCCGTGGCCTGGAGGAAGCTTTACCCCAGCCCCCGCCATTTATCCGCAGCATTCCCGTTGAAAAAGCGCTCGATGAAGATACGCTTGTGGCGACACACATGAATCACGCGCCATTAACCAAACATCACGGGGCTCCCGCGCGCGCCATCGTTCCAGGATGGATTGGCGCGAGCTGGTGCAAATGGCTCACCGAAATCAGAGTCATCGATAAGGAATTTGATGGCGAGTTTATGAAGAATGCATATCGAATTCCGCGGCGCCCTGTTTCGCCAGGGACTTCGATCAGCCACGATGATACCTGTGCTCTCACACAGCTAAACACCAAGTCGATCATAGTAGCGCCGGTCAATGGCACAACCGTCAAGGCAGGGACCCTCCGCATTTCCGGCGCCGCCTGGACGAATGATGTGGCAGAAATTACCAGAGTGGACATTTCAACCGATGCCGGAGTCACCTGGAAGGCCGCAGAACTGGAAGGCGATCCTGTCCGCTATGCGTGGCGATTATGGAGTTATACCTGGAAAGATGCGGAGCCGGGGGACCATATCATCATGTCGCAAGCCACAGATAGCCGTGGGAACCGGCAGCCTGAAACAGCAGCGTGGAATCCCGGTGGCTATCTTTATAACGCTGTGGACCGGGTAAAAATCCACGTGCAAACAGCAGATGCAGGAGCACCCTAGCATGGGAGACCGCACAGTCCAGTACTCTGAAACCCAGGGGATCGCAACCATCACCCTCAATCGCGCGGAGAAGCGCAACGCGATTAGTTATGAGTTGATCGACGACCTGATCGCGGCATTGAAGCAGGCTGCGGGCTCGGCAGCGCAAGTCGTAATCCTTACTGGCGCAGGCAAAGCTTTTTGCTCCGGCATGGACCTGGACAACCTGAAGCAGCTCACAGGACGTACCCACGAGCAAAATATTCAGGATTCAGAAACTATGGCGTCTCTCTTTCGCACGCTATATGACTTTCCCAAGCCGACGATTGCTGCCGTGAATGGGCCTGCCATCGCCGGGGGTACAGGACTGGCGACATTGTGCGATTTCACACTGGCCACGCCGGAAGCGAAGTTTGGTTACACAGAAGTTCGCATCGGATTTGTTCCGGCAATTGTTTCAAGCTTTCTGATCGCCAACATCGGCGAGAAGCGTGCCCGCGACCTTTTGCTCACAGGCCGAATCTTCGGCGCAGAGGAAGCTCTGAAACTGGGCCTGGTGAATGAGATCGTCGCGTCAGAACAACTCATGGCGCGGGCACAGGAACTGGCCGCGCAGTTGCTGGAGAATAGCCCTGCGTCATTGCAGGCGACCAAAAAACTGCTTTCCAGCTATACTCGCGAGCAACTGGATCGTCAAGTGGAGCAAGCAGTGCAGGGCAACGCCGGCATCCGTCAGACCGCCGATTTCAAAGAAGGCATCACAGCATTTCTGGAGAAACGCAAACCCACTTGGACAGGAAAATAATGATCGCCAAAGAAACGATAGTCGGCGAAACCAAACTGCGTGTGCGCTACGCCGAAACCGACAAGATGGGCGTGGTATACCACTCCAACTTTGTCATCTGGTTTGAAGTGGGGCGCGTGGAATTGCTGCGGCAGCTCGGCTTCCAGTACAGCGAGATGGAGACGGAAGATAATTGCCACATTCCAGTGGTCGATCTGCGCGTCCGCTACAAATCACCGGCACTATATGATGATGAGATCGTGGTGCGCACGCAGATCAAAAACGTGCGCTCGTCGCTGCTGCACTTCAGCTATGAAGTTTTCCGTGAAGCCGACCGCATGCTGTTGGCCACGGGTGAAACGATGCACATCATCGTGAACAACAAACTGGAACGCACCATGCTGCCGGAAAAATATATGCAGGCCTTCAACGGGACCAAACGAAATTCATGAGCGCACTTCAAATCAACGGGAACGATCTTTCACTCAACGACCTGCGTGACGTCGTCTATGAGGAACGGCCAGTAGAATTGGCAGATGCCGCGCGCACAAAAGTTATTGGCGCGCGTGAAGTTGTTGAAAAGCTGCTGCGCGAAAATCGCGTGGCCTATGCCATCAATACCGGCGTGGGCAAGCTGAGTGACGTACATATTGAGCCGGCGCAAAACCGGCAACTCCAGGTCAATCTTATCCGCTCGCATTCGGCGGGCGTAGGCGAACCGCTCAGCCAGCCAGAGACACGCGCCATGATGCTGTTGCGAGCCAACTCTCTGGCCAAGGGATTTTCCGGCGTGCGTCCTGAAGTTATCGAATTGATCTGCGCGATGCTGAATAAAAGCATACATCCGGTGGTGCCGTCGCAGGGAAGTGTAGGCGCTAGCGGCGATCTTGCTCCGCTGGCACATCTGGCGCTGGCGATGATCGGTGAAGGACAGGTGTGGACCGGGAATGCGCGCATCAACAGCGCAGAAGCTTTGCAGCGCGCCGAAATCAAGCCTCTGGTTCCTGAGGCCAAGGAAGCAATTTCTCTGATCAACGGCACGCAGGCGATGCTTGCCGTGGGCACACTTTCACTGCTCGCCGCTGAAAATCTGACTGAAACGGCAGACGTGCTGGGAGCAATGTCACTGGACGCGTTACACGGGACCGATGTCGCATTTGATGCGCGCATACACGATGCACGGCCGCATGCGGGCCAGAGCCAGGTTGCAGCCAATTTGCGAAGGCTGCTTAAGGGAAGCGAGATTCGCGAATCGCATAAAGATTGCGGTCGCGTGCAGGACGCATATTCGCTGCGCTGCATTCCGCAGGTCCACGGCGCGGTGCGCGATACGCTGGCATTTTGCCGGCGGACATTTGAGATTGAAATGAATTCGGCAGTGGATAACCCACTCGTCTTTGTGAAAGGCCACGGCGAAGGCGATATTATCTCTGGCGGCAATTTCCATGGACAACCTCTGGCCTTTGCGCTGGATTATATGGCGATTGCGCTGACCGCATTGACGGGAATTTCAGAGCGGCGCATTGAGCGGCTGGTGAATCCGGCGTTGAATGAAGGCTTGCCGCCATTTCTAGCTCCTGAGGCTGGAATCAATTCCGGCTTTATGATGCCGCAGGTCACGGCGGCGGCGCTGGCCAGTGAAAATAAGGGGCTGGCGCACCCTGCGTCAGTGGATTCGATTACGACTTCCGGCAATAAAGAGGATTATGTTTCCATGGGAATGACGGCTGCGATTAAGTTGAAACGCGTGATCGCGAACGCTACCAACGTGCTGGCGATTGAGGCTTGCGCAGCGGCGCAGGCGCTCGACTTCCTGTCGCCGCTCAAGAGCAGCCAGCCATTGCAAAAGGCCCACGCGGCCATTCGCAAGGTCAGCCCTAAGATTGAGCATGATCGCGTGTTCGCCGAGGACTTTGCGAAGCTGGCGGAGTTGATACGCGACGCCAAGCTGGCAGAAAAGACTTAGCCGGCCTGTCCAATCGAATCTCATTTTTGCTAAGCTTGAAGAGAATTTGGTCAGGATATCGGCATGCGTAAGGTCATTCTTTTTTTGATTCTTGCGGTTTCACATTTGGTGTCCGGTCAGGCTTGCACTACTCGTGTGCTGGTGAATGTCTTCGACGCAAAAACAGGTCGCGTGATGCCCGATCTTCGACCCGAATACTTTCAGGCAAAAGCAGGCAAGATCCCGCTTATCGTCGATAGCATTGAGCCAATCAAGAATAACCGCATCCTGGTGCTGGTGGATGCCAGCGGCGCTGCGGAAGAGCCAAAAGTAGCGGAGTCAGTAAGTACAATTGCCGATGTTACCCGCCAGGCTCCTCCTGAGATGCCCGTAGCTTTCGGTATTTTCGGCGAGCAAGCTTTTCTTCCCCACACCTTCGTTTCTAACCCTAAAGCCGTGAATGCCCAGATCGACGAGATCATG
>JASLFF010000668.1 GCA_030150795.1 Terriglobales bacterium
GCGTGAGCGGCTTCTAACGGAACTCGACCGCAAGGCTGAAGCCGGTAATCTCCCTGCGCTATGCGCTGAACTGCTGCAGAACTATCAGGACGGGCGCATCAAGATGTGGACAACCATGCAGGCGCTTCGCTTACGCCGCGACCGGCGTGATTTGTTCCATCCGGGGCATTACCAGCCGATGTACGCCACCGGCGCGAAACAGCAGCACGTGGTGGCCTTCGCGCGTGAGCATATAAACCAGATGGCAATTGTGGCTGTGCCGCGCCTCAGTTATACATTGGCGGGCGGCGCCATGCGCGCCCCGCTGGCGGACCTATGGGAAAACACTGAGCTGCCGGTTCCGTCGCGATGCCCGGAGTTTTTGGAAAATGTCTTTACCGGAGAGAAGATCAGGGTCACCCCGCAGCGAACGCTGTTATGCCGCGAAGTCTTCGCGCTCTTCCCTGTCGCTGTGCTGGTCAGCTCCTAAAGCCAGAGGTTTGCGATCACACACAATCGAAAGCGCAGCTAGTTTGTCTGCCAATGCTGCTGTAAGCGCGTTCTTCTTAAAGCGCCAACCCCAGTTGCCATTGCTCTGTGATGGCGTGTTCATGCGCGCATCGCTTCCCAGGCCCAGAAAATCCTGCAAAGGCACAATCGCCATCCGCGCCACGGAAACAAACGCTGCACGGATGAATGCCCAATGCATTCCGTCGGCGGGCTCGCCAAAATAGTTTGCCGCAAAGCGCTTTTCTTCCTTGCTAGCGGAAGACTTCCACCAGCCTGGGGTCGTATCGTTATCGTGCGTTCCGGTATAGACCACGCAGTTCGGCGTAAAGTTCTGCGGAAGGTAGATATGCGCTCCGGGATCGCCAAAACCAAATTGCAGGACCTTCATGCCGGGAATACCCAGCCGCTCACGCAGCGCATGCACCTCTTCGGTGATAAGGCCCAGGTCTTCGGCGATAAAAGGCAGATCGCCCAGGCTCTCTCGCAGCGCACGGAACAGATCGTCGCACGGTCCCTGCACCCATTTCCCATGCACCGCCGTGGGTTCGTCGGCTGGTATCTCCCAGTAACTCTCAAAACCGCGGAAGTGGTCAAGACGCACAATGTCGCACATTTCCAGCGTGCCTTTCATGCGCTGGATCCACCAGTCATAGCCCCGCGCCTTGCAAACGTCCCAGCGATACAAAGGATTGCCCCAACGCTGGCCGGTCACGCTGAAAGCGTCCGGGGGGACCCCCGCCACTACCGTTGGCAGCAGGTTCTCGTCCAGAAAAAATAAATCCGGATTGCGCCACACGTCAGACGAGTCATAGTTCACAAAGATGGCAATGTCGCCCACAATCCCGATGCCGCGCTGGCGGCAGTACTGATGCAGAGATCGCCACTGCTCAAAGAATGCGAATTGAATCGCCCGTTCAACTTCCAGCTCTCTCTGATATTCCACGCCAAATTTGTGCAGCCCTTCAGCGTCACGCCGTGCCAGCTCTTTTGGCCAGGAACTCCACGTGGCGCCGCGATGGACGTGGCGCATCACGTCAAAAAGCACAAAGTCTTCGAGCCATCCGGCATGGGCGCGCTTGAATTCTTCAAAGCGGCCACGCTCGCCGTTGGCTCGCTCCAGAAAGCTCTGGGCCGCCTGTCGGAGCAATGGCATCTTGACGGCTTTCGACTCTTCGAAATCAACGCGGCCGTGTGGCGCAGGTAGTTCTTTTAGCTGCTCTTTTTCCATCCATCCGCGTTCGGCCAGCCTTTCCAGGCTAATCAGCAGCGGGTTGCCGGCAAAGGCGGAAATGGCCGAATACGGCGAATTGCCCAATCCGGGCGGTGATAGCGGAAGCACCTGCCAAAGCCCCAGGCCGGAGCGGCCCAGAAAGTCCGCAAAGGCGTAGGCTTCAGGGCCAAGATCGCCAATACCACCCAGCGAAGGCAGTGAGGTTGGATGCAGCAGTATTCCGGCTGATCGCTGGGACAGCATAGTTCTCTATGATGCAGTCTTAGCTGCGAGATTTGGCAAGGTTGTCCATTTCTGTTTTGTTGATCTTTACCTTGCCCTCTTTCTCAAGGCGGGTGTTCAGATCGTTTACAAACAAGCCCAGCACTTCCTGCCTCTTTTGTCCGGCCAGGCGTTCACGCAGCTGGTCGCGTTGCTTGGCAAATTCGGCGTCGGATGTGGAAGGCTCTTGCCGTTCCACAATCTGTAAAACAGCCTGGTTGGCGCCCAGGTTCAGCGGCCCACTGATTTCGCCCTGCTTCATCGTAAAGGCCGCGCTGGCCGGACCGGACATGCTGCCGATGTCCGGTACCTGTCCCGTCCGCGAAACCAGATCGCTGGTCTTTACCGTGGCCCCGGCTTCTTTCGCAGCTTTAGCCAGATCGTGCTCGGCGTGGGCGCGGTCCGCCATTTCCTGGGTCTTGCGTCGCAGGAGATCTGCCGCACGCTGGTTCTTGAATTCCGTCGTCACGCGGTCCTTGATTTCCTCAAAGGGCGGGGTGCGCGGTGGCTCAATCTTGGTGACTTCAAATATCACTGTGCCTTGCGGCGTCTGGCTGTCCTGCGGCCCCGCCTTATCATTGACGGAGAAGATTGCGTCCATCAGCTGAGGTTGAGGACCA
>JASLFF010000669.1 GCA_030150795.1 Terriglobales bacterium
ACGCCGACGTGCAGTTGCTGCAAGCCAAGGTGAATGGCCGCTATTCTTCACCTGAAGTGGCCAGGGTGGAAGCATCAGCCGCGGAGGCCCGCGCCGCATATACCGCGGCACAGGACCTGCTGCAGCACTCCAACGTGACCGCACCCTTCGCAGGCACGGTGTATCAGGTGCCGGTAAAGCCAGGATCGTATGTGAATGGCGGCGAACTGCTGGTGCAAGTGGCAAACCTTGAAAAAGTAAGAGTGCGGGCCTTTGTGGACGAACCGGAAATCGGACGGCTGGCAAAAGGCCAGAAGGTGGAAGTTAAGTGGGACGCAATACCCGGCCGCACCTGGGATGGCACGCTCACGCGCGTCCCAACTTCCGTGACCATGGTGGGAACGCGCACCGTGGGCGAGATCACTTCTGAGATCGATAATTCTGACCGCAAGCTGTTGCCGAACGTGAATGTAAACGTGAGCATTATTTCCGCCCGGCATGACAATGCGCTTACCGTGTCGCGTGAGGCCGTGCATGATGTGGATGGCAAACGCTACGTTTACAAGATCGAAGACGAAAAAATTCTGGCGCAGGAAGTGCAGACCGGGCTTTCCAGCCTGACGCGGGTAGAAGTGCTGAAGGGGATTCCGGAAGGCGCCGTGATCGCGCTGGGCGCAATCAACGCACAGCCTTTGCGCAATGGCATGGACATAAAGGTGGTCGAGCGTTGAGGTCTTTTGTCCGATTAGCAGGTCTCTTCTTATTCATGGTTGGCTTTATGGCTGGGGCGGACACCGATCCGGCTGCTCTGCTCAAGGCAGGCAAGGCCGACCAGGCAATCCATGCGCTGAATTTGGCGATTGCGCGCGCGCCCAAGGATGCGCGAGGGTACAACCTGCTGTGCCGCGTTTACTATCAGCTTGAACTCTGGGACAACTCCATGCATATGGCGGAGAAGGCGCTGGCGCTTGATCCGCAAAACAGTTCTTATCATTTGTGGCTGGGGCGCGCGATGGGCAGAAAAGCGGAAGATGCAAATCCTTTTACTGCTTTTGGACTGGCGCGCAAAGTGAAAACTGAATTTGAACGGGCCGTAGCCCTGGACAAAGACAATCTGCCGGCCCGCTCCGACTTGAGCGAGTTCTACCTGGAAGCTCCGGGATTTCTGGGCGGCGACAAGAACAAAGCCAAACAGCAAGCCGACTTTGTTGCCGGGCATGATCGCGCGCTGGCCAGTTACATTTATGCGCGCGTGCAGGAAAAGCAGGGCAACACCGGCGCGGAAGCGGAATACAAAAAAGCGATTGCAGCCAGCAGCCAGCCCGCGCGCTACTGGGTGGAGCTGGCACATTTTTACCGGCGCACGGGACGATTGGGCGAAATGGAAGATGCCATCCGCCATTCCGTGGCCGTGGCGCAGCAGGGTGAACCCAGCGAATTTGACGCGGCCGCTCTGCTGCTGCATTCAGGACGCAACTTTGCCGGCGCAACGCAGATTCTGCGGCACTATGTCTCAGTGGAAGATCCATCTGAAGACGGGCCGGCGTTTCGTGCCCACTACCTTTTGGGCGTCCTGCTGGAAAAACAAGGTAAAAAGAAAGAAGCCGCAGCCGAGTTCCAGACTGCGCTGAATATGGCCTCACAATACCGCCCGGCGCAGGATGCGCTGGCGCGCGTTTCCCGATAGAATCACGTCTTTCCACACCATCCGAACAAATTCGCGCAGGTGAAAAAATGAAATTGCATGCCCGTCTAGTCCTGTTTGCAGCCTGGATCGTAGCGCTTCCGCTAACTCTGCTCGCGCAAGAGACCTCTCCCGGCAAGGACAAACCGCTGGCATTCCGCATGGCCATTGAACTGGCGCTGAAAAACAGCGCGAGTACCGGCATCCAACAGGCTGACCTTCAGCGCTCGCAGTCAGTCGTACGGCAGACAAAGGACGTGTTTCTGCCGCAAATGGTGGTCGGCTCCGGGCTGGGAGCATCTTACGGCTTCCCGCTGAGCCTTGAAGGCGCCGCGCCTTCAATCTTCAACGTGAATTTTCAAGGCGCTCTGTTCAACATGGCACAGCGCAATTACTTGAAAGCCGCAAAAAGCGACGTGCAGGTAACAGCGGCGCAGAACGCCGATCGCCGCAATGACGTGATTATGGAGACCGCGCTGGATTACGTGCAGCTTGATCTGCTGGATTCGTCACTGACGATTCAAAAAGAGCAACAGCAGGCAGCGCAGAAATTTCAGGATATCGTTTCCCAACGCATAGAGGCCGGTCTGGATAGCCAGGTGGAAAATACCCGGGCGAAACTGGCGGGCGCAAAAACGCGGCTGGACATCGCACAGACACAGGCCGCAGCCGACCAACTGCGGTTGCGGCTGTCACAGCTGACCGGGCTTCCAGTCTCGGCAATCCAGACCTCGACGGAAACGATCCCGGAGATGCCGCCGGTCGCGCAAGACGAGGACTTGCCGGAAGAAGCGGTAAAGAACAATCCCCTGGTGAAAGTGGCTGACGCAGCGGCGCAGGCAAAAGCGTTTCGCGCACAGGCGGAACGCAAGCAGCTCTATCCGGCGGTGGATTATGTGGGCCAGTATGCCGTGCTGGCGCGATTCAACAACTACGACCAGTTTTTCCAAAAGTTCCAGCGGAACAACGTGACGGCCGGCGTGGCCATTCGATTTCCATTTTTCAATCCGGTGCAGCGGGCCGCGGCGGACGCGGCAAGAGCGGACGCAGTGAAGTCGCGCAAAGAAGCGCAGACCGTGAAGGAACAGGTGAGCACGGAGACGCTAAAGCTGCAACGGTCAGTAGAGCAGCTGGCTGCCGCGCGTGAAGTAGCGCAACTGGAGCATCAGCTGTCGCAGTCTGACATTGAAGCTACGCATGCGAAGATCGAAAGCGGGGCAGCGAGCCTGAAGGATGAACAGAATGCCCGCGTGGCCGAACATGAGCGCTATACCGCTTACCTGAATTCCAGCTTTGAACTGGACCGCGCACAAATCCAGTTAATGCGGCAGATCGGACAACTGGAGACATGGGCGCTGGGAGCGCCGAAGCGGTAATTCAAGACGGTCTCTTAAGGGGCCATGACTCCAGAATGGCGCAACGCCAGCCATGCCAGAATAGTGCCGATAAACGTGACAGAAATTGCAAGCGAGACAGCCATAGCAACAAAAACAGGAAGCAGCGGATGCGGGTCCCACTCTTCTGTTGCTTCGTGAATCGTGGACGTTGACGGGACGAGCTCGAGCTTACGAGGTTGTTCAACAAATGTTTCTACTGCTGCGCTGCTCATAAAGGGCCTCCGAGAAAGCCAATCTAACTGGAAGGCACACAGCCGCGCTGTGACGGCGGTCACATGCTCAATGTGATGACACTCGATTGACAGTGATTCCGCTGATCGGGGGCCAAGAATCAAAACCTTGAAACACGGAGGAAATGAGGACACGAAGGAATTGGGAGATGTCCTTAGATCACGGATTCCGGCGATCACGGCGATTCTCCCGTCGCTTACGAGGAACGCTTTACCGCTACTGTCTCGCCGGCCAGTGACGTGCCGGCCTCAAGCGCGAGGAAGCGTACTCGCCCGCTGGCGACGGTGCGGCCTTCGGCGTCAGTGATGGTGGCTTCCCAGACCTGGGTGCGGCGGCCACGCATCAATGGCCGAGCGGTGGCGCGCAGCTTCCCTTCCCGCACTGCGTTCAAGAACGACGTATGGTTTTCCAGGCCGACCACAGACTGGCTGCGCGGCAAAGCGGCAAGCGCAGCGCCGACCGAAGCAACGGTTTCAATGAGGCCCGAATGCACACCGCCATGAACGATTCCGTATGCCTGGTGATGCTGCTCGGTAATCTCCAGTTCGGCGACAACTTCGTCGCCTGTGGCGCGGACAAAGTGAATGCCCATGGCCCGAGTCCAGCCGCTGATGGAAGTGTTGAGCGCGGCAGCAAAGTTACCGTCGGGAGAGGAGGTGAGGCCGGCGCGAGTGGTCATAGCGGGTAATTCTAATGCAAACCCTTACCACGGATTCACACGGTCGACGCGGACCAAGATCTCTGGATCCGCAGAATTGCTGCGCAAGCTTCCACTTTCATTCCAGAGTAGCAGCTCCATGGATCGTGCAGCAGCTCCGGCGCGCAGCTCTGCAATTCCAGCTCTGAGTGTGAGGCAGGCGCAACTCGCAGTTCTGACAGGGCATCCATTTCTACAGGACCTAGAGGGGAAACCACCATGATGAAACGCATACTTTTCGCCACGCTCTTTGCTGGCCTGACGGCTTTCAGCGCCAACGCACAACAGAATCTGCCTTC
>JASLFF010000792.1 GCA_030150795.1 Terriglobales bacterium
GCGTTAGTGGCGGTGGCAGGGCTGGCAGGTCCTAAAGTGATTGTTTCTTCGGTACCTGCGGCATCTGAGTCAAAGAAAGATCCAGGTTGTAGGGCCATAAACATCTCCTTTCAAACGCTGCCGTGCAGCATTTTCAGACAAGTGCGTTATCTAGAATAACGAGGAGAAAGCCTTATTCCTCCCGTTAGTAAATAAATAACGGCTTTTCAGGAAAATTACCTGCAAGGCAAATAAGGGTTTAGTTTGCTACTGCAGGGCCATATTAATCTTCCTAATAATAGCTTTTCCCGTATTGCTTTAGGGAAAATTGCGGGTTATAGTTCGCTCGTGATGATCTCCTCTGGCTCTCCAATGCCGTGTTGTTGTCCGCCGTGCCCACATGTGCACATCAGCGGATGGGGGCTATGAGCTAAAAGGATTTATCGAGCAATTAAACAACGCCTCCCCGCTGCCAAGATGCAGCGGTTTTTTTATCTGTAGCTAGCAGCTAGTGGCTAGCAGCTAGAAGCTATTCCATGGACCTCGACAAAAGCACCGACGCATCCATCAACCACCGCGCACTGCTGGTGAATACCCGCCGACTTGTGATCAAGGTCGGCACCGGAGTGGTGTGCAACAGTGCGAACGAATTTGATCCGCTGCAGACCGCCGCTCTTGCCAATAGCATCGCCCGGCTGACCCAAGAAGGACGCCAGGTCGTGCTGGTCAGTTCCGGCGCGGTAACTCTCGGGGCGGCGGAGCTAGGTGTCCATCGCAGCCGGCTCAAAGATGCCAGCGTCACCCGCGCTTGCGCCGCCGTGGGCCAGTGCAAGCTGATGCAGGCTTATGCAGAAGCTTTTCGCCCGCTCGGCATCAAAGTCGCGCAGGTGCTGGTGACCGAAGATGACTTTAGCGACCTCAAGCGCTATAGCATCCTGCGCCAGACTTTTGAGCGTCTGCTCAAGCTGGGCGCGGTCCCGATCGTCAATGAGAACGATACCGTCACCAATATTTACACCGAGCAGGCGCCGATCTTTCGCGACAATGACCGCCTCGCCGCTCTCGTTCTCAGCAAGCTCGATGCTGACGCGCTGGTACTGCTCTCCAATGTTGATGGTCTGCTTTACAGCCCAAACGGCGATCTGGCAAATGCCACGGTTGTAACCATGGTCACTGAAGTTACCCCCGCAATTCGCGACTCTGCTCGAGGCGCTTCAGCCACGGGACGCGGCGGCATGACAGCCAAACTGGACGCTGCCGAAATCGCCATGCAGGCAGGAGGCATGGTGGTAATCGCCAATGGAAAAACTCCCGGCATTCTGGAACGAGTGTTTCAGGGCGAAGAGGCAGGAACTCTTTTTCTGCCCGGATCGCGTATGGCAGGCAAGCGGCGCTGGCTGGCCTTTGCCACGACCGTCCGCGGACAGGTCTGCATCAATACCAACGCAGCGAAAGCATTGCTGCACCGGCAAGCCAGCTTGCTGGTCTCCGGCGTGACTGCGTGTGAAGGCGAATTTTCCACCGGACAGGTAATTGCCGTGCTCGACCACGAAGGAAACACCATCGGCAAAGGGATTGCCGAGTTTGGCAGCCAGCAGCTCGCAGCAATGCTTTCGTCCGGAGAAAGCAAGCGTGGCGTTCTGGTGCGCCGCGAAAATTTTCTGATCCTCTCAGCCAAGGAAACGAATGTCCAGCGTAGCGGAGTCTAAGAATCCCGAATCCATTGCAGCTCAGGTGCAGGCCGCACGCCGGGCTGCGCGTGAACTGGCGCGGCTCTCAACTGATGAGCGCAACCAGGTTCTAGTTGCTGCGGCCGATCTTCTGGAAAAACGTGAATCAGAAATCCTAATAGCCAATCAGCAAGACTGCGAAGCCATGGAACAAGAAGCGCGCGAACTGGCGGCAGGCAGCTCTTCTGCCGCGCTGCTGAAGCGACTCAAGACGTCGCCCGCCGACGTCAAAGACATGGCAAAGCAGGTTCGCGATGTGGCCCGGCTGCAAGATCCGCTGGACCGCGTGCTTGCCACCACGGAGATCGATGACGGCCTCATATTACAAAAAGTGTCCTGCGCGCTGGGAGTGGTCGCAGTGATCTTTGAGTCGCGGCCGGATGTGGTACCCCAAGTCGGGTCACTCGCAATCAAGACCGGCAACGGTTTGGTGCTGAAAGGCGGCGCGGAAGCGCGGCAGACGAACCGCGTCCTAGTCTCCATCTGGCATGAAGCGCTCAGCGCTGTCAGTCCGTCACTGCGTCCGGCGATTTGCGCTCTCACGGACCGGGCTGAGGTGGCGTGCATTCTTGAAATGGACCGTGACATTGATCTGGTTGTCCCCCGCGGTTCGACGGAGTTTGTGAATTACGTTTTTGAGCACAGCCGCATTCCCGTGCTGGGGCACGGCAGCGGCATCTGCCACATCTATGTTGACTCCGCTGCTGATCTAAAAATGGCGAAGGAAGTCATCGTCGACGCGAAAGTCCAATACCCTGCAGCGTGCAATTCCGTGGAGAAAGTTTTAGTGCATCAAGACGCCGCCCAGGAATTTCTTCCAGAACTCGTCGGCGCTTTGCAATCTGCTGGGGTCGAAGTACGCGGCTGCTCTCGTACAACCAAGCTATTTGCGCACAGCCAGGTCATTCCGGCCACGGAAGAAGACTGGCACACCGAGTATGGCGATCTCGAGATTACAGTAAAGATCGTAAGCAATTTGAATGAAGCGATCGAACACATCAACCATTACGGCTCGCGCCACACTGAGAGCATCCTTACCAAAGATCAAAACGTCGCCGAGCTATTCATGGATGAAGTCGATGCCGCCAGCGTCTTCCACAACGCCTCAACCCGCTTTGCCGATGGCTTCCGCTATGGCCTGGGCGCGGAGCTGGGAATCAGCAACAGCAAACTTCATGCCCGAGGGCCGGTGGGCCTGGAAGGTCTGCTTACCTACAAGTACAAGCTGCATGGCAGCGGCCAGACCGTTACTGACTACGCCCAGGGCAAGCGCACATTCAAACATCGGCAGCGATAAGTTAAGGCGGATAGGAAGTCGATTAGTCTTGCTTTGTCCTCGGCGTAGCCTTCGCCGGCTCAATTTGCACAAATTGCCAGCCAAAGCGACCTTTAATGCAGAGATTGCCGTGCGTCACCGAATGGTCAAGCGGCGAAGTGACCTTCACGATTGCACCATCCTGCTCGTGCACGGTTAGATTGCAGCCGACGCCGCAATAAGGGCAGATCGTGGTCGTCTGTTCCTGGCGCGATTCATCCCACGTGCCGGCCTGTCGCATATCGTATTCGCTCTTGAACATCAGCGCGCCTGTGGGACAAACGCCAATGCAGTTGCCGCAATAGACACACGCTGATTCAGGCAGTGGGACTTCAAACTCAGTGGCAATCGAAGCGGAGAATCCTCGCCCGGAAACGGCGATAGCAAAAGTATTTTGCGCATCCACGCCGCACGCTTCCACGCACTTGTAACAGAGAATGCATTTTGAGTAGTCACGGACGTAAAGATCGTTATCGATCTTTACGGGCTGCTCTACCG
>JASLFF010000036.1 GCA_030150795.1 Terriglobales bacterium
GCGCGTGGTGCCGCTGAATGCAGTCGCCGCAAAACAGGTGCGCAGAATTGTGGAGCGCGCAAAGCGACTGGGAGCATGGCATCGGGACCACTATATTTTTCCGTACCGGCTGAAACGCGGCAGTTATGACGTGACCAAGCCGGCATCGACTTACTTTATACGGTCGGCATTCAGAACGATGCGTAAAAAAACCGGTCTGGAGTGGCTGCAGCCGCGAAACTTTCGCAACCAGATCATCACGAAGCTTTTTGAATCGGGAGCACCCGACGAAACAATTATGTCAATCGCGGGTCATCAGTCAATAAAAATGTCCCGCTATTATTCCAGGATTCGAACAGCCGCAAAAGCAGAAGCCCTTAATGCCATCTGTCCAGGAAATGCGATTGGAAGCACTATTGCAGGACGGTAATAAAATGCACAACTGTCATTAAGTAACATGGTGCTGTTGCTCATGTGCGAGTTACTAGCCCACCCACAACATCTATGATTTTTCATTAGTCTCATTTTCGGCAGATAATAGTGAGCAAACTATTTAGAAAAGTTTATGGTCATCAATTCCTCAAACAATAAAATCTCAAATCATAGCTCAGTAAAAAACTGGCTGATCATGGGCTGTAATGCAACAGCAGCCTACAGCCGATATTTTATGTCCCTCTGCCTTCTAAGCAGAAGGCTGATTTGGTTTGGGTGATGTCAAGCTGCCTGTGTAAAAAGCTTGAGGGTGCGATTTTTCCATTCCAGGTTGAATCTCTGGAAAATGGAGTAAATGATTCGATCCACGCTTTGCACGTTCACAAAGCAAACCATGGGCCGGGTGCGGCGTCGGACTTCCACAAAACAGCGCTCAATGATATTGGTGGTTCGTAACTTCTTCCACAGAGGCCGGGGCAAGGCAAAGAACGACAGCAGTTCCGGCAGGTCTCGTTCCAGTTGCCGCACCAGGCTGGGATAGTTCCGTTGCCAACGGCGGCAGAAGCGCCGGCCAGCCGCCTGGGCCTGTTTGCGGTTGTCCGCTTGATAGATGGCCTGGGCATCGGCCTTGACCTGCTCGTAATCCCGCTTTTTGACTTTCTCCAGGATGTTGCGCATCTTGTGCACCCAGCAACGCTGATGCAGAGCCCGGGGATAAACCGTCTGAATGGCAGCTCCCAACCCGGGACAACCGTCGGTCACAATCATTTGCAGATGCTTGCCCTCCAAGCCTCGCCGAAACAGATCATTTAACAGTGATTCCCAGTCCGCCTGGCTCTCGCCCCGCGTGCGCAGAAAGGCCAACAGTTCTCGCCGCCCATCCCGCTTCACCCCATAGGCCACCAGAGCCAAAGCAACAAAGATCTAAAAGATCAAAGATCTTATTTCCCGTTCTCAAAGCTTCTGACAAACTCAATCAAGCTCCGCACGCCGATTCCTGATGGGCCTTTGGCGATCCAGCTTTTGTTTTCTTCCATCCACGCAGTGCCGGCGATGTCGAGGTGCAGCCACGGCGTGTCGTCGACAAATTCTTTCAGGAAGACGGCAGCCGTGCTGGCTCCGCCCCAGCGTCCACCGGTATTCATGATGTCGGCAATGTTGGAGCGGATCTGGTCGAGATACTCCTGATCGAGCGGCAAGCGCCAGAATTTTTCTCCGGACCGTTGCAGCGCAGTGGTGAAGTGCTGATAGGCGTTCTCATCATTGGCGAAAACGCCGGCATTGGCATAACCCAATGCGACGACGCATGCGCCCGTCAGAGTGGCGGCGTCAATGAGATGAGTACAGCCGAGGGTGCGGGCATAATAAAGACCATCGGCCAGGACGAGACGGCCTTCAGCATCTGTATTAATGATCTCAATGGATTTGCCAGACATGGCAATCTGCACGTCGCCGGGTTTCTGGGCCTTGCCGCTGGGCATATTTTCTGAAGCACAAACAATGCCGATGACCTTTACTTTTGGCTTGAGCAGGGCAATGGCGCGCATGGCGCCAATCATGGCTGCGCCGCCCGCCATATCGTATTTCATCTTCTCCATACCGTCGGCCGGCTTAATGGAGATGCCGCCGGTATCAAAGGTAATGCCTTTGCCGACCAAGCCGAGCACAGGTTTTTCCGGCGCGCCCGGCGGATCATAACGCATCACGATCAGGCGAGGTTCTTCGTCCGATCCCTGGGAAACACTCCAGAACGCGCCCATCTTCATTTCTTTGATCTTGTCCGGGCCCATAAGTTCGCATTTCAGACCCACGGTGTCGCACATCTTTTTTGCGCGATCGCCCAGCATGGTCGGCGTAAGGCGGTTGCTGGGTTCGTTTACCAGTTCGCGGGTAAAGTTCTGCGATTCGCCAATCACGCGCCCCTGCGTCACGGCATTTTGAAGTTTGCCTTGATCTGAACCGGACGGTGTAACCACGGTAATTTCTTTCACGCTCAGGTCTTTGCGATCGCTGCGGTATGTGTCAGGGTCAAAGTCGGCGACCAGAGCGCCTTCCACCATGGTCCGCACCGCGTCTTCCGCGCCGCTGCTGAGATCGGGCACTAGAAAGGCGCAGCTCTTAATTCCCTTGGGCTTCAATGCGCGGATGGCACTGCCGGCGGCTTTGCGCACTTCAGCATGCGTGAAAGATTTGGCTTTGCCTGCGCCAACCACCAGCAGCCTTTTGGCTTTCAGTCCCTGGGGACGATGGAGCAGGGCGCTTTCAAAAGCTTTGCCGGTAACTTCTCCACTGGCCACCAACTCCGCCACGGCCTTTTCCAAAACGCTATCTTTTATTGCCAGCCGAGGTTCAGGCTTGGGAGCTTCTTTGCCGGCCTGGTTGTTTTTGGTCAGATCTTTATTAGCAGTGTCTTTCACGGCGTGGTCCAGAGCAAAAACGACCAGGCATTCGGTCTCAACTTCAGCGGGATTGGCGGCGATCAGGCGGATATCCATAAGTGCGGGTTTAAACTCCTATCTTTAAAAAATAAATCTCTAAAAATAAAAAATGAGGCTACTGTTTTCGCGACCGGGCAATGGCCTCGCGGGCTTCTTTATCGGCGGTGCGGCGGCGTTCGGTCTCACGTTTGTCCCAGCTTTGTTTACCTTTGGCCAGCGCAATCTCACATTTGATCTTACCGTTTTTGAAGTACATGCGTGTTGGCACCAGGGTGTAGCCTTTTTGCTGGGATTTGGCCTGAAGTTTGCGCAACTCGCCGGCATGCACAAGAAGCTTGCGGGTGCGGAGCGGCGTGTGTCCGGCGTAGCCGGCATTCTCATAGGCCCCAATGTGGGCATTGAGGAGCCATAATTCGCCGTCCTTGAGCAGCGCATAACCATCTTTCAGGTTCGCGCGTCCGGCCCGCACGGACTTGACTTCAGACCCCGTAAGCACGATTCCAGCTTCCATCTTGTCTTCAAGGAAATAATTGTGGCTGGCGGCCCGATTGAACGTGGCATCGCGCTCGCCGGAAGCGATAGGATCACGCTTGACGTTTTTTGGCTTGTTAGGCTCGGTTTGGTGTGTGGTCTGGCGGGCCATGGCATGCTTTTGTGGATTACGGCAAACTTTTTATGCTACCACAGCGCAAAATTGGTTAGTAAAGTCGTTCTAGGTAAGGCACAAAAACCGGTGTATAATCTGGCTTCCGAAAAGTCTAATTCCGAGCAGGACGACGGGAAGTGCCCGCACTATTTTTCCCTGACAAATGAAGGACTTAGGAAAAAGCCTAGATGAGTAGGAGCGTATGAGGAAGGTTACAGCAACCCTCACAATTTTGTTTCTTTTTGCGGCATTTTTGTCCGCCGCGGAATCTGCCAAGAGTCTCTTTCAAAAAGGAGCTAAAGCGGAGGCGCGGCAGGATTACGAAGCCGCGTTTGAATTCTATAAAGCCGCGTACCAGCAAAAACCAGACGAGCTGAAATACCGTGTGCCTTATGAGCGGACCCGCATGCTGGCCGGCGCAAGCAAGATCAAGCGCGGA
>JASLFF010000101.1 GCA_030150795.1 Terriglobales bacterium
CCGGGAACCAGCAAATCCGAAGTTGAAGCTGCGATCCGCGAAAACCGGATGGAGCATCTGCTGAATTGGATTGATGTCCATGAAGGCGACATGATTTACGTAGATGCCGGCACGGTCCATGCTATTGGCGGAGGCGCTGTCATCGTTGAAACACAGCAAAATTCCGATACCACGTACCGCCTTTATGATTATGGCCGTCCGCGCGAGTTGCATATCGCGGATGGCTTGCTCGCCACCAAGGAACAGACACACGCGGGGAAAGCGATTGCCGGACAGGTTCAAATCCAAGACGGAAAAGAGCAGACCAATCTTGTGGCCTCGCCATGTTTCATCGTTGACCATTTCAAGATGAAGCGACAGTGGGAGTTTCGGCGGCCGCGGCATGCCAAAACGAGCGTCTGGTGCCTGGTCGCAGCGCGCGGATGCGGCGTCATCGAAACTGAAGGCGCGGCTCCGGTGACGTTTACAAGCGGAGAAGCAGTGGTGGTCCCTGCCGCGACAGAAAACTTTCTGCTGAAGCCGCAGTGGGAGCTGGAATTTCTCTGTGCGTCACTTCCGGTAGAAAAAGTTGAACAACCGGCGACTGTATTATTAGAAAAGAGTTTCTCAACGCTTCAGCGCTGAGCGAGCAAGCCAATTGCGCGGCACGTTGAAAACGTAAGGGCTTCTGCCCTGTGGGTGCTTGTGAGTAAACAGTCATTCTATCCAGTGATTCTTGCCGGCGGCAGTGGGACCCGCTTCTGGCCGCGAAGCCGTCGCAAGCAGGCCAAGCAGGTGCTGGCGCTCGATGGCAAACAGACCATGATCCAGAAGACCATGGAGCGCCTGCTCCCGCTTGGCACCGAAAAGGACTTCTGGGTCATCACCAATGAGTTTTTGGCGGACGAAATTCAGAGGCAGCTGCCGGTAATTCCGCCCCAGCAGGTTGTAACAGAGCCCGAGGCCCGCAACACAGCGCCTGCCATTGGACTGGCAGCCTTTCTGCTGGAAAGGATCGCTCCAGGCGCCATTATCGGCATGTTTCCCGCAGATCACGTGATTGGCGACGAAAAAAAATTCCGCAAAGTGCTCCAACGCGCGATTGAAATTGCCAGCCGTGAAGACCACATCGTGGTGATGGGAGTACAGCCTGCCCGCGCCGAAACCGGCTATGGCTACATTGAAACCGGAGAAAAGCTTGAGTCAGAGTTGTTTCGGGTAAAACGCTTTACGGAAAAGCCGAACCAGCAGCGTGCGGAAGAGTTTGTGACCGCGGGAAATTATTACTGGGACAGCGGTATCTTTGTGTGGAGCGCGCGCACACTCACGCGGGCCTTGAGAGAGCATCTATCGGAAACAACCCCCTATCTGGAGCAAATCGCAGCAACCTGGGGGACCAAAGACTTCGATAGAACATTTGCGCAGCTGTATCCCAAGTGCGAGAACATCAGCATTGACTATGCTGTTCTGGAGCCGCGCTCAGCCAAGGGCGAGCATTCGTCCAAGCTCTTTTGTCTGCGCGCCGACTTTGGCTGGAATGATCTGGGATCCTGGGCCGCTTTATACGAGCATCACGCGGCTTTCCAGAAGGAAGACGACGCGAACGTGCTGCACGGCAAGAATTCCTTTGCGTTGAATGCCACCGGCAATTACGTTTATGCGCCGGAGAAATTCGTAGCCACCGTGGGCGTCCATAACCTTGTAGTGGTTGAAACCGAGGACGCCATTCTGGTGACCACGCGTGAGCATTCCCAGGACGTAGGGAAAATTGTGAAATACTTGAGTGAGAAGAAGCTGACTGAGTTGATCTAGAGAGGACGAATGGCCGCTGAGGAGATAAAGTTTGGGACAGATGGATGGCGCGGCGTTATTGCCGAAGATTACACCTTTGAAAATGTTCGCCGCGTTGCCGGGGCCATTGCCGCTTACGTCTTAAAGAATGAGGATCCAAGTCGAGGACTGGTCATCGGCTATGACACGCGCTTTGGCTCACGCCGTTTTGCGCAGGCCGCCGCAGAAGTGCTGGCCGCCGCTGGAATTTCCATCAAGCTCTCAAATGATTACACGCCTACGCCCGCGCTCTCGTATGCCGTTAGAAGCCTGAAAACCGCTGGTGGCGTGATGATCACCTCAAGCCACAACCCATGGGATTGGAATGGCGTGAAGTTTAAGGCCACTTATGGCGGTTCCGCGACGCCTGCCATCATCAAGCAGATTGAAGGATACGTCCGCGATGGAGCCATGCCAAAAGGCAAGACGGCCAAAGTGGAGGAAGCAGATTTCAAAACGCCTTACGTCGAAGCGATCTGCAAGTTTGCTGATCTGGACAAGATCGCGAAAGCCAACTTCAAGTTTGCCATTGATTGCATGTATGGCGCGGGGCGCAACGTGCTGGCAGATATATTCCAGAAGCGCGGAATCCAGCACGTGCAGATTCGCAGTGAAGTCAATCCGCTTTTTCCTGGAATCAATCCTGAGCCGATCGAGCCGCATGTGCGAGCTGCGCAGGAGATTGTAGTCAAAGAAAAATGCCACGCTGCTTTTATTACCGATGGCGATGCTGATCGGATTGGAGCGGCGGCGGAAGACGGAAGCTTTGTTGATTCACACAAGATTTTTTCCATCCTGCTGCAATGGGTGGTAACGCGCCATCAGGATTGGCCGGGCGATGTGGCGCGCGCCTTTAACACCACGCGCATGCTCGATCGCATTGCCGCCAGGCATGGACGCACGCTGCTGGAGTGTGGCATCGGCTTCAAATACATTTGCGATCTCATGCTGGAGCGGCAGATCGTGATTGGTGGTGAAGAGTCCGGCGGCATCGGCTTCCAGCGCCACCTGCCGGAGCGGGATGGATTGCTCAATGCCTTGCTTCTGGCAAACGTGATGGCCGATGAAGGGAAAAGTCTGGGGCAGCTTGTGGCAGCGCTGCAATCCGAGTACGGCCCGCACTACTATGCGCGTCGCGATTTGCGCATTCCCAATGAAGTGAAGGATGCTGCGATCTCGCGCGCCGGCAGCGGTGAAACCACATCGCTGGGTCGCTATAAGGTATTGCGCAAGGAAAACCTTGATGGCATCAAATTCTTCCTCGATGCGCCCATCAAAGACAAAGGCGCCGACGCATGGGTGCTGTTGCGGTCTTCCGGCACCGAGCCGCTGATGCGTATCTATGTGGAAGCTTCATCGCCGGAACTGGTGCAGGAAATTATTGAAGAGGCTGTGGCTTTCGTGGACAACAAAAAACCAGTACTTAGTATTTAGCAGTTAGTATTTGACTTTGTTGGGAGATGGAGTCGGCTTTGAAGCGCCAACCGCACTGGCCGTGTTAGCCCCCGCTTCTTTGCGGTTGGGTTTTTTGAAAGCGGCAGGTATCATCCCTGCCGCGATGTTTCATTTCAGTTCAGAGAAACAAAATGTCTTTTGGGGAGAGCTGCCATCTGGCAGGAACTATGGGATTTTCGAGGAAGCAATGCGGCCATTTCTTTCTCGAAAGAGCGGTCCTTCAGCTGGGCAAGATTACTGAACCCGACCCAATTTTCGCTGCTTTGCGGGCGTCTTGCAACATTTTCATCGCACTCGGAAAAGGTCTGGCCGTCACAGACAATCAGCGGGTCGCAACCCTCCGTGGCTTGTGGATTGAAATAGCAAGGATTCGGGCATCCGTTGTCAACCGGGTTCACATCGCAAGACTGAGCATGGGCGATTGCACTGCTTCCCAACCAAAAACACAATGCACCCACGGCAGCCACAAACAACTTTTTCATGTTCATCGAATCACCTCTTTCATCTGATCACTCTTGAATGGTTTTCCGGTACAAACTGATCAGACAAGAACAGTCTGGATCCAAGCAATTTCCACTGTCAACAAAAGCTGCCTTAATAAATAACGAGCCGTTTCAAAATGGAATCGCCGAGCGTTTTTAAATGCAGCAATACTAGCCGCGAGGCCCGTTCCGGCCCGGAGCGGCAAGCCTCAGGGCTGATGAAATTGCCTAGAAAAAATTCTTTTAAAGCGGTTTGGAGCGAAGCGACAGAAATTAAGAACGTTGCCTTAAGCCCGGCAAAAATTCTTGCAACCCATCAGCTCTCTTTGTCACCCAATTCAGTAGATGGCGAAACCCAGAAAACCAGGGAGAGCTGCGCGTGTGCTGGCGTGGGTTTTTCTTTGCACCACTCTAGGTCTAGGAGGCGCGCTCGCCTGGACATGGATTTTTGTCACTAAGCTGGCTCTCAAGCCATTACCTGATCCTCCGCTGCCCGCAAAGATGCAGGTGAGTACCGGCCCTGCCTCACCACTGCAAATGCAATATCAGCTCAACATGCCTGGACGCGGTGA
>JASLFF010000110.1 GCA_030150795.1 Terriglobales bacterium
GCAGCCCTCAGTACTTGGTATTTGGTAGTTAGCAAAAGCTGTGATCGGGTAAACGGTTATTGTAACAAGCGGTCAGCCGCTAGCTGCTGGCCGCTGGCTTTTGGGCTCTTGGCCTTTGGCTCTTGGCTTTTTCCGATCACGGCGATCACCAGATCACCTGATCTTCCTCGTGTTCCTTCGTGTCCTTTGTGGTTAAAGGTCTTGTTCGTCAGGCGGATTTCGATCGCGTGTTTTGCCATGCGTCATCAACCGGTTTGGGGCGCGTCGCCTCATGTGAATGCCCTGAATCGGCAAGCACTTCGCGCAGCACACTATCAATTACATTCACTGACTGGCGGACAGAGTCCGTGGCCTCTGGTTGCGCCACATAGGTAAGGCATTCAATGGCCTGCAACGCATTGCGGATGCGGTCATTCATCTGCAAAATCATTTCCATGCGGCGGACCATCTCAAGCTGCCTTTGGCGGATCGCCAGTTGCCAACGCAGCGCAAAAAGAAAAGTCAATCCGGTGGCAATGCATGTGCCCACAATGCGCAACGGCCCGGTGCGATGAAGCCAGTCGTCATAGATCAGCCACTGCGTAAGCAACGATCCCGCAAGCACGCCGACGGCTGCCCCGGCAGAAACCAGGACAATCTTCGCCCGAGACCAGATGGGACGAGCCGAATGGGTCTTTTTCATAAAGATGGAGAGGAACGACGAAGTAATTTTAACAAGAGCCAGGACGTGTAGAAAGGAATTCGATGCTGAGAAGGCCTTTTCACCGCGGAGGCGCAGAGGCGCAGAGAAGAGCCTGGGAAGATTGGTGGAAGAGCGGCCCTTCAGGGCCGCGCAGCGAAGCGCGCTCAAGGCCAATGCGTCACAGCTGAACGCTGCTTACACCCGCGGCCAGCGCTTCAGCACTTGCTGGTTTCCGTCCTTCCATTTGGAATAATCGGCCCGGAACGTCAGCCAACGATCAATCACCACGGTAAGGTCTGTATTGTCCTGGAAGCGAATGGAGATGCAAGGAAAATCGGAGTCGGCGCTTAGTTCGACCTTCTCGACCGTTTTCCCTCTAGCCTGCGGAAACTCTATCACTCGGCGGGCCTTCCGCGAGGGGGGTTTACTGGACTGTTTGGGCATGGTGGAGATCATTTCGCCAGCGAAATTACGCCGGAAGAACTATTCCTGTCAACAGAAAACTTACACCTATCGGTGTATATGGTAATATTTGTGCCGGGCATTTAAACCTATTTGCCATGTGAGAAAGGCCCTTTTTGGCTGCCTGGATGCGTTCCAAAAAGAAAAAAGACCAGCGGAGCAACTGCAAGATCTGTTCGCAGCGCCGGCTGGGCGGCGCGGAGGTTTACGAGCTTCAAGGCCCGGGCGGCAGTTCACTCTTTGACGTGGAAAAGGCCAAGCAGATTGTTTCCGACGGCCGGCGGGTTGAACTCCTGCCTGCGGGCGGACTCGCTCCGGTCCTGGCCGCCAGCCACTATGAAGAAGCGCACCTCGCGCACGTCAACCCAGAGAGCCCCGGGATTTTTGGCCAACGCTTCAGCGGTTTTTTCCTTCTGGATGGCGTTCACCGCGCGGCCCGCTGCTTGCAGCAGGGCAGAGATTTCCACGCTTTTGTGCTTACACAGGAAGAAACCCTTGCCTGCCTGGTGTTGCAAGACCTGTGGGAATCAAACGTCGGCATGGTAGCGCGCGAACTCCGGCAATTGCTGCAAGACCATCCTGATATGGCCTATGTGGAAGTAGAGCTGGATTCCGGCCCGGAGGCCCTGGAGCAGATCAGAAGGCTCCTTACTCCTGCGGAAAATGCGCGCATCAGGATTGTCCCGACGAAGTAAATGCACGTCATAGGTTGACGAATATATACCTTTGGGTGTATACAAATCGCTGGTTTGCGTAATGCTTAAACAGAAGCAGCCTCGCGGGCGGACGATGTACCTCAGGAGAATCGAGGCCGGCCTGTATGTGGACGGGGCGGGCGGCTGCTACCTGTGCATCAGCGAGTTTCTTGCGGCGTGCCAGCTCCCTGACGTGCCGGCAGTCCGCGACGCCGTGCTGCAAGAGGCCACCCTCTGCTTCCCTGAAATTGTCTGCATTAAGCTTGCTGATTGAGCGCTCGGTTACATTCCCTGCGCCAGTTCGCCGTGGTGGCTGCTGCCGCAGGCGCGGCTAAGCTTCTCCGCTTCCTGCCTGATCCGCTCATAGGAATAGACCAGGTCGAAACTGTCGCTCCGCCGCGCTTCAGCCAGGAACGGCACCGCAATGAAGGGAAGTGCCTTGGTGCGGAACAGCCACGCATGAAGCCTCATTCTTGTCATCAGCGCATGCAACCGGAATTCTATGCAGAAGTCATTCAGCTCCCTGCTGGCGCGGGCCACCTCGCGGTTGCGGGTCATGGCGCTCTTTCTCATTTCAGTGTTGCACCATTGCTGTATGAGCTGCGAATTATGGGCCATGCGGCCATAGTATTCCAGCGCCACGGCAATACGGTGCCGCTGCTCTTTGCGGAACTCGGCGGGAGAAAGATTCAGGCGGAGGTAACCTTCATCGGCCAGGTTCAGCAGGTCTTTGAGCTGGTCCAGGTCCACCCCGCGCAGGTAAGCAATGACCTGTCTCTCTGTGCGCTCGGGGAAGCGGTAAATCCACTGATATAAAGCCTCAAAGATAAAGAGGCCCGCCACTGCAACAAGAAAAAGCGCTGTCAAAAATATTCCGACGTTCATGAATGGCTCAGCGTTTCCATATCCCGGTGTACTGCTTCATCAGCTCCGCATACCGCCGCATCTGCTCGGCCAGCTCTTCCGGGGTCAGTGGCGTAGTGCCCTCGGCTTCCGGCGGCTCTTCTCGCCAGAACACGTGCAGCCAGAAACCCAGCGCCAAAATATATGCCACAGGCGGGATGTAGGTGGACACGGCGGTAAAATTTGTTCCAAATCCAGAACGCAGCACCCGGGCAAACAGGGTGCCGAACGAAGACACGCCGAAGCCAATCATGATGCCGAAGGCATAGCGGCGGAAGCCGACCTGCAAACGCCTGGATAGCAGCCAGAAGACCGCGAAGATGGTCAGTTGCATGAAGTTGAGCACGATCCCGCCGGAATAGATAAGGGCGCCGATGGGGTGCATGTGCGCCGGCGGATTCAGAATGGCG
>JASLFF010000825.1 GCA_030150795.1 Terriglobales bacterium
AAGCTCCCGTTTTTCAACCCGGAGAGAAAAACCAAGACGCCGGTGTAACTCCCAGAAACATTTTGCGCTATCACATCCCCTGACGTAGAGACGTAGCATGCTACGTCTCTACGTCAAGGTTTATCGATATAGTAGCGAGCCCGACTTGCGCGGCGAGCTGCTTGCCTCAAGTGCAGAAGAGACCTTTTCCGGCAACGCGCGGCGGCGGTTTGGAGCGAAGCGACAGAATGAAAAGAGACGTAGCATGCTACGTCTCTACAACAAGGGTTCAGCAGAAAGTTCCAGCGAAACTACAGCTATTTCGCTGTTACAGTGGTTGTGCCGGCGTTATTGCCAATGGTCAGACCTGCTTCCACTGGATTCGATTGTCCTGTCAGGTCCGGCCCATGCACGTTGACGACATAGGAGTTCGCTTCAAGGTTAAACTCGACCTGCGCTCCGTGAACCGTGCCTTGAAAGACAAAGTGATCGTTCCCACCTACCTGCCGGAATGAGCCCGGCGGAATAGAGAGGGAGAAACTGCCAATAGTCAGCTTGACGGGCTTGTTGATCGGGTCTGTCCCGTTGCTGAGGGCGCCCAGTGTGAAAGATCCCTTTTCATGGAATCCCTGCTGGTCGATGATCAGTTGCTCGATGCTGAATTGCGCAAAGGGCACGGTCAAACTGGTAATGTCCAGACCAATAGGGCCACCGCCGACGGGGATGGTAGCCACAACGCCGTTGCTGCCAGTGGAAATCACGGAAACAGTACTGTCACCAAAATTTGCGACATAGAGGAACGATCCGTTCGGTGTAAATTCCATTCCCAGGGGGTTTGTGCCGACTGTGATCAGCGGCGGCACCACGTTGTTTGTGGCTCGGTCGATGATGGAGACCGTGTTTGAACCAAAGGTCCCCACATACACGCTCTTATTGTCCTTTGTGGGTGCGAGGCCAAAAACTTCTTCTCCGCCTATCAAGGTGGTAGCGATCACATTATTGGTAGCGGTATCAATGGCAACAACCGAATTCAGGAATTCATCAGTCACAAACAGCCGCGTGCCGTCCGGGGTGACGTGCATCAAGGTAGGGAAAGTCGTTGCGAAGATAGTTGCCACCACGGTTTCCGTGGATGTGTCAATTACGGAGATGGTTCCCTCAAAGAAATTGCCCGTGTAAGCACGGGTCCCGTCAGGCGTTAGCGAGACGGAGAGAGGCCCGAAGCCCACAATGACCGAACCCACAACTGAATTGGTGTTGGTATCGACTAAAGTTACAGTGTTGCCGAACTCGTTAGGTACGTAAAGCGTGGTCCCGTCGGGAGAGATTGTCAGATGGGCGGGTGCGCTTCCCACGGCAATCGTGGCGACGACCGTGTTCGTGGCCGTATTGATCACTGACACTGTGCCGTCATTGAAATTCGAAACATAAACACGGGAGCCGTCTGGCGAAGCAACAATTCCGGTAGGACTGCCGCCTACGGAGATAGTTGCGGTGACGGTGTTGGTGGCCGTGTCAATCACGCTGACCGTAGCCGAGAGCTCATTGGCGGCATACGCTCTGACTTGAGCATGCAATCCGTTGAGGCCGAAAGTCGCAGCAAACAGGCCGAGGATCAAGGCCCGGAAAATGGTTGAAGTCAGACTCGCGGAAAACTTGTTATGAATGGACATAAGGGTGCATCCTACCTTTCATCAATTTTCATGTAGAAAAAACTTGGGGCCGATGATTACCTGAGACTTGGCGTGCTCAACGTGCGTAATACCTGAAGACAGAGTGTGTAAGTTATCAACGGCTGGAAAGTGCGTATGTGATCGAGGTCACGTATGGTGGCCGCAAATTGAAGGGTTGTAGCAAGGTATGAGAAAGGAGGGAAGCCGGGTTATATCTTGATCGGGCAAAGCCAACCGGCGCCGGGCCGATTCTGCGGAAGGCTCACCATTTCTTGAAAATAAAGAACGCCGCCACCACAATAAAGAAAAACCCCACTGCGTAGTTCCACTTGATCTCCTCTTTCATGTACCAGATGGAGAAGAATGAGAAGACCACCAGAGTGATGATTTCCTGGATTGTTTTGAGCTGCGCGATGTTGAAGGTATGGCTGCCAATACGGTTCGCGGGGACCTGAAAGCAATATTCAAAGAAAGCGATTCCCCAGCTGATGAGCGTGACCTTCCAGAGCGGCACGCTTTCATATTTCAGATGACCGTACCAAGCAAAGGTCATAAAGATATTGGAGAGTACTAAGAAGACGATGGTTAACATAAGGGCCCTTATCCCATTGCAAGATCAGAGGAAGATTCAAGCGGCGTGCCGCAGACGCGGCAGATCACAGCAGAGCAGTCTCCGCAGGTGAGCGGATCTGTGATTTGGCGGGCACAGTTAGGACAATAAAGTGCGTCTCTGGATTGCGTCGGGGATTGCTGCGGATTTGCCCGCTCAGTCATCTAAGGCTCCGTTGAGTGAGTCGAACATTTCAATGTAGCATAGAAATATGGACGGCAAAGTTGACCTTCACTCTTCCGAGGCTGATAAAAAGCTGCAACTGGAATTCAACCAGTGGGCCGCCGCCGGCCGTGGCGACGAAATGGAAAGCCACCACTCTGATATTACAGAGCAAACGCTGGCGCTGATGGATATCCAGCCTGCGGACCGCATTCTGGACCTGGGCTGTGGCACAGGATGGGCTTCACGCCGGATGGCGCGCCTTGCGACCACCGGTGAAATTGTTGGCCTGGACGTGGCCGATGAAATGCTGCGCCGCGCTGACCGTTCTTCATCCGCATTCAGGAACGTTCGCTATGCCTGGGGATCGGCGGAAAACATTCCTGAGGCCGACAATGCTTTTACCAAAGTGCTTTCCGTGGAATCATTTTATTACTATGCCGATCAGGGCAAGGCGCTGGACGAGTTGCGCCGCGTAATGTCGCCTGGGGCAAAGCTCTTTATCCTTATCAACCTCTATAAAGACAATCATTATTCGCTCCGCTGGATCACAGAGCTTAAGGTCCCGGTGCAGGCGCTATCAGAAACGGAATACAAGGCGTTGCTGGAAAAACATGGTTTCAAGAACGTGGAAGCGCGGCGCATCCCTGACCGCAGTCCCACGCCAGAGACATACTCCGGAAAGTGGTTC
>JASLFF010000133.1 GCA_030150795.1 Terriglobales bacterium
CGGGCTTTGAAGAAGGCTTTGGGAAAATTACGGTTGTTCGCGTAAAACGCTCAGGCGAGCAGACTTAGCCGCTTTGCTGCTATGGCGCATCGTGCCGGTTCACCCCCGGGCGAAGTGCACCAGAGCAAAGATTCCAAACCACAGAAAAGCAAGATAATGCCAGTACCAGCCGGTAACCTCTACAGCAATTTGCTGCGATTCAAATTTAGTGGCCAGCAGGCGTCCCGCAACGGCATAGAGCAACGCAATCAATCCACCCGCTAAATGAACCGCGTGAGTGCCGGTAAGGATATAAAACAGTGAGCGGCTTGGATTAAAAGCTAGAAAGGCTCCTTGCGAGCGAAGGCTGTTCCATACCAAGGCCTGTCCTGCGAGAAAGCAAAAACCCAGAAAAACCGTAATGCCAAGCCAAGGCAGGTCTCGCTTGAAGCGTGGAGGGACAATCCCCAATTCGGTGAACTCTTCTTTTTTCGCCATCGAGCGGCGCGCCAGTTCCAGCGTGAAGCTGCTGAGCAGTAGAATCAGGGAATTCGTCCACAACTGCAGATAGGGCAGGGTGAGAGGGATCCAGTCCCTGACCCAGCGTTGCGAGTCTTCATCAAAGCGGCCTCTGCCCATGCGGAACACATAGATCATGGTCAGCAGGACAAAGATTGCTGTCACGGAGATGATGCACAGTGACATGGCGATGCGATAGCGACGCATGCGCTGTTCGCGCGATCGAAAATCGCCTGAATTGCCGTGGTCGCCATCATCGCCACCGCCGTACCCACGGCGATGCGGAATTTTGCCCGGCCCTCCACCACCTAACCTGGGCTTCCGTTCGACTTCTACTCGATCGCTGATGATCGGCATAACACTACTTGAGATGGCGACGCTGCCAGTCTAGCTGGCTGCAGCGTCTTGCACGATAAAATCTTTTTCGGTTCCGGAGATATTGTATTCATACGGCCCATGATTTACCTGAAGCCGCCGACCGCCAAATCCTTCTGCTGGTGCTGGAGAATTCAACGTCCACTCCAACGTGCTGCATTCCCAGGGATTGGCTTCCGCCGCCGGTCCCTTCAACATGCTCCAGAACAAATTCACCAGAAAGATGATTTGCCCGACGAGTGTGACGATAGCAGCCAGTGTAATGAACTTTTGCAAAGGCGCCATCGCCGCTACATATTGTACGCCGCTCAGTGCGGAATAGCGCCTCGGATGTCCGGCTATTCCCAGCAAATGCATTGGCATGAATGTGGCATATGCCCCAAGCAGAGTGATCCAGAAATGCAGGCGGCCTAAGGTTTCATTCATCATCCGGCCAAACATTTTAGGAAACCAAAAATATGTGGCGGAAAAGATCGCAAACACACCGGCCATCGCCATGATCAGATGAAAATGCGCGACAACAAAATATGTGTCGTGCAGATAGGTATCAAGCGCCGGCTGAGCAAGAATGGGGCCAGTGAGCCCGCCCGTGATGAATAGCGAGACAAATCCGGTCGAAAACAGCAGCGGCGTGGAGTAACGAATTTTTCCGCGATACAGAGTTGCCACCCAGTTAAAAGTCTTGATCGCGGAAGGTACGGCAATAGCCGTTGTCAGAGTGGAGAATGCGAAGCCGGCATACGGGTTCATGCCGCTTACAAACATATGGTGTCCCCAGACCATAAAGCCTAAAGCGCCGATCGCCAGCGTGGCGCCAACCATGGCCTTGTAGCCAAAAACCGGCTTGCGCGCGAAGACTGACAACAGGTGAGAGGTCACACCCATTGCCGGAAGAATAGCGATGTAAACTTCGGGGTGTCCGAAGAACCAGAACAGGTGTTGCCACATCAGCGGCGAGCCACCGTTATGGGCAATTGCCTTGCCGGTAACAAGCAGTCCGCCGGGAATAAAGAAGCTTGTTCCTGCGTGGCGATCCAGCATCAGCAGGACCACCGCGGCCAGCAGGATGCCAAACGCAAGAAGAATCAGCAACGACGTGACAAACCAGCTCCAGCAAGTCAACGGCATGCGCAGCCACGTCATGCCCGGAGCCCGATATCGAACCGTTGTCCCTACAAATCCCACGGCGCTCATCAACGAGGACAAACAAAAAAGGCCAATGCTTACCAGCCATAAATCTGTTCCCAAGCCCTGTCCTGGCCCAGCAGAGGCCAGAGCGCTTAATGGTGGATATTGTGTCCATCCGGCGCCGGACGCGCCGCCCGGAACAATGAAAGCTGCCATCAAGACGGAAAACGAAACCAGGGCCGTCCAGAAGCCAGCGGCGGTGAGTCGCGGAAATGCCATCTTCGACGCGCCAAGTTGCAAAGGAAGAAAAAACGTCCCAAAGCCGGTTTGCGGGACGGTGGAGAGCACAAAGAAGACCATCAGCGTTCCGTGCATTGTCAGGTGCGCAAGGTAATCTTCCGGCTTGATCTCACCCAGAAAGGGAAGTGTTGCCTTGGGCCAGACAAGGTGGATGCGCATCAGCAAGGAAAGCCACGCGCCCACCAATACGGCAGCCAGCGACAGGAAAAAATATCCACGGCCGATGGCTTTATGGTCGGTGGTAAAGACATGACGGCGCAGAAATGATTGTTCGGTTGATCCGGTGCTGCGGCTTGGAGGAGTAATCATGGATCAGTGGCTGGTCGCCGCCTCCTGAGCCTTGACCCATCTCTGAAAATCATCTTCGCTCAAAACACGCATCATGGCACGCATGCGGTAATGTCCCATGCCGCACAATTCAGCGCACGCAATCTCATAGTTTCCTATCTGTGTGGGCGTGAAATGTGAATGGATCTCCATACCGGGAACGGTATCCTGCTTGAAACGCATGGCGGGAATGAAAAGACTGTGGATCACATCTTGCGCCCGCAGATGCAGGTGCACGCTGTGTCCGACGGGAACAATCATTGCCGTGGAGAGAATGTCATCGCGACCTGCAGGATCTCCCGGATCGATTCCAAGCGGATTTCCCTCATCAGGCTTGGCAAACTTCTGGGCGTTTGTCCGACCAAACACTCCGTCAGCCCCGGGGTAGCGGAAATACCATTGGAACTGCGCTCCCGTCACCTCAATCTCGATCTCACCAGCCTGCTTCTCCTCAGGCATCATGCTTGACCACAGGCGCTCGCCGGAAATGTTGAACCAGAAAAAGATGATCGTAACTGCGAGTGTCCAGGTAACTTCTAGCCGCCAGCTTCCCTGGGAAGTCTTGCCATCGGACTGCGGCTTCTTTGAGAGGACAAAGATCAGAACGAGGTGGCCAACAATAAACAGCGCCCCAAATATCCAAAAAGCAATCCTGAATTGACGATCGATGGATACAGAGCCAGCTGAAGCTCCCTTAGGAAACCAGTATGGATGTGCCAAAAAGAGATAGGCGCAGCCAACCACGACCAGCAGCAGTGCGAGCCGGAGCGCTCTAGACATTATTTCCGCCGATGGCCATTTTTTACCATCTTGACGAACTCCTGATGAACCCTTGTGTCTTCTGATAATTCTGGATGGAAGGTTGCGGCCATGATCTTGCCTTGGCGCACCAGCACAGGATCGTCGCCGACAGTAGCCAGCACCTCTACGGATTTTCCCGTGCTGACGATTTTCGGCGCACGAATAAAGACTATTTCCAGTGGCTTCTCGCCAAGCTTGCTGTGGGCTTCACCAATGGAACTGTCGATCTGACGTCCGTAGGCATTGCGGCGGATACGAATGTCCATTGCTTCAAGGGATTTCTGAGGAGGATTCTCAACCTGCTTGGCGAGCAGGATAGCGCCGGCACAGGTCCCGAATGTCGGCTTGGCGGAAACGAAGTCGCGCAGCTTTTCCAGAAATCCGCGCTCGGACAGAAAATTCAGAAATGTGCTGGACTCTCCACCGGGAATCACGATGCCATCGATGGCATCAAGCTGGTCAGGCTTCCGCACCAGCGTAACCTCGGCACCCAGTTGCTCCAGCCGAGCCTTGTGCGCTTCATAATCACCCTGAATGGCTAAGACGCCGATCTTCATGTTTTTTCTTTATCCCGAGCTAAGCGAGGGAACCCTATTCTCTTGCGCAATCCTTCAGTGAAGGAATTCGAAAAACATGGCGAACAGTAGATTTCTTGGTGGCTATAGGGCTCCCTCACTCGCTTCGCGAGATTCGGGATTTCAGAAAAAAGCCTACCAACCGCGCGTCTGCAGCATGTCGCCTTCAGCCATGGCCGCAACAGCCAGCCCCTTCATCGCGCCAACCAGATCTTCACTGACTTCAAGTAAAACTTTAGGATCGTCAAAGTGAGTGCAGGCGCGGACTATGGCTTTTGCTCGCTTCTCCGCTTCCTTCGGCTCGCAGAAATTAGCGCTATCGGCCATGAAAATTCCTGAACCGACGAACACCGCTTCTGCTCCAAGCTGGCGGACCAAGGCCGCATCGGCGGGCGTTGCGATTCCTCCGGCAGAGAAGTTCGGCACCGGTAGCTTGCCTGTCTTTGACACCAATCGAACGAGCTCAACCGGGGCCTGCAAGTCTTTTGCTTGAGCATAAAGTTCTTCTGCAGAAAGGGCCTTTAACGTTCTCATTTCGCGCACGATCTGTCGCATGTGCTTGACGGCATGCACCACGTCGCCGGTACCGGCTTCACCTTTGGTACGAATCATGGCAGCGCCTTCAGCAATGCGCCGCAGAGCTTCACCCAGGTTGCGAGCGCCGCAGACGAAAGGTGTCTGGAATGCATGCTTGTCCACGTGGTGGGCTTCATCGGCCGGAGTAAGGACTTCAGATTCGTCAATGTAGTCAACGCCAAGCGCCTGGAGAATCTGTGCTTCAGCAAAGTGGCCGATACGGCATTTCGCCATTACAGGAATGGAGACCGTTTCCATGATCTCGCGAATTTTCTTGGGCGATGCCATGCGGGCCACGCCTCCCTGAGCACGGATTTGTGCCGGCACGCGCTCCAAAGCCATTACGGCAGTGGCGCCGGCCTTCTCGGCGATTTCTGCCTGGCGAGCATCGGTCACATCCATAATCACGCCGCCCTTAAGCATCTCTGCCAGCCCCGTCTTCAGGCGAAGCCCGGTGTTGCCGTTCAATACGTTTCCGCCGCCGTTGGGCGTAACGGTGACACTGTGGCCGTTGGAAACAGGTTTATGGGCCTTTGCCGGCATCGCTTCCTTCTTTACGCGTGATCTAGACATAGCGAACTCCTGTGCCGTGTCACACTTGGGCGTCACGGCGAATGTGGGGCTGAATACTTTATTTTACTAGGTTGGCAGGATTTCTGCTGCAATCAGGCTTTTGATTCGTTGGCCGCGCTTACGCCTGCGGGAACTCCGTGGCGGGCAAACATCTTTTCCGGATCAATGGCAATGAACGTCCCGGTGCTGCGCGCCAGAACTTCACCCTTGGCATTACTGATTTCCGCCATGTTGACGTGGCGGCGTCCGTCCACGCTCTGCTCTGCGCTGGTGACGGTAAGCGGCTGACCCAGCGGAACCGGCCTGAGATATTTGATTTCCATGGATCCGGTAAGCGCCAGCACGTTGCGGAACTTATTCACCTTACCCATGGCTTCGTCAAGGATGGTAGCGATGATTCCGCCGTGCGCGTGGCCCGGAGGGCCGGTGTATTTACGCGACAGCTTGAAGTGGCAAATGGCTTGACGGGATTCTTCGTCCAGCGAGAACTTCAAGCGCATGCCCTGGGGGTTGTCATGCCCACAGCCGAAGCAATGGTTTTTGCGTGGCTTGGGCTTGCCCTGAACTGCGTGGCCGTGGGAGATTTTGCGCTTTGCCATTGGCGTGAAGAAATGATTTTAGCATTCGTGAGCGCAATAAAAACCCTTGAAACGCAGAGGAACGGAGGAAACAGGGGGCTGAATGCTGGACTACTGACTGCCAATTGCTATTTTCGCGCTACCAATTCCGCCACGCCCTTTTGCGAAATGGCCTCGTGATAATGCAGCACACGCAGCGACGAAAAGGCGCGCAACAATTCGTTGGGTTCCAGCAGGAACATGGGATGGCTGGGCCCACCCGCAAAGTGCTTTTGTTCTGTGGTGTAGGTTTTATAAATCACAAGCCCGCCGGGTCTGAGTGCCGCAGCCAAAGCAGGGAAGAGTTCGCGCTGCAAATAGAAAAAGACGACAATCAGATCGTATTGTCCTCGGCCAAGATCCTTCGTCATATTCAAATCACAGATGTTGGCCGAAATAGAAGTCGCTGTGCCTGCATTCTTTGCATTCTCCTCGGCCTGTTGAATACCGACTTCGGAAACATCCAGCAGCTTCACCCACCAGCCGCGCTGCGCCAGCCATATTGAGTGGCGTCCCACGCCGCCGGCAACATCCAAAGCAAGGCCCGGAGCGCTGCCAGAAAGAAATTCATCGTAGGCGCTCACCATGAATGGATCAGGCTCAAGTGAACTGTGCAAGCGCCCACTGTACTTCTTGTCCCACCGAGTTTTCTCGTCCATTCCCATCTTGGCATCAAGAATAACCGCAAACGCCGCTATTTTGCTGCGTTATACTGGAACTGTGAGCGCAGAGCAGGAAAAGACGTTTTACCTTGAGACCTTTGGCTGCCAGATGAATGTCCATGACTCTGAGAAAGTCATCGGCACGCTGGTGCACCAGGGATATCGCCAGGTCCAGACCGTTGAAGAGGCCGGACTGATCCTTTACAACACCTGCTCCATCCGCGACAAAGCAGAACAAAAGGTCTTTAACCGCCTTAACGACTACAAGAAGTTTCAAAAGCAAGGCAAGAAGTTTGGCGTGCTGGGGTGTGTGGCGCAGCAAGAAGGTGAAAAGATTTTTGAGAAGGCGCCGTATGTATCCCTGGTCGCTGGCTCCGCCTCGTACCGCAACCTGCCGGCGATGCTCGTCCAGATTGAGGCAGGGAACAATCGCGTAACGGGGTTGGACGATCGCCAGACCGATCTCACATTTGAAACCGACTTCACTGCCCGCACCAATCCACACCGCGGATATATCACCATTATTGAAGGCTGTGACAAGTTCTGCGCTTACTGCGTGGTGCCATACACGCGGGGCAAAGAGCGCAGCCGCACGTCAGATTCCGTGATGGCTGAAGCGCGGCAGATGGCCGATCTCGGCTATACGGATATTCAACTGCTCGGGCAGAACGTAAACGCTTATAACGATCCGCTAGGCAAAAAAACTTTTGCAGAATTGCTGTATGCCATCGGTGAAATCGCAGGTGTGCGACGCGTCCGCTTTACCACATCTCACCCCGGACACTTCAGCAAGGATATCGTCGAAGCCATTGAGTCATCGCCGCGGTTGTGTGACCACATCCATTTGCCGGTGCAGAGCGGTTCTTCGCGAGTGCTGAAGGCAATGAATCGGGAATATACCCGCGAGATGTATCTGGAAAAAATTTCATGGATGAAAGCCGCGAAACGGCCGCTTTCGATCACTACAGACGTGATTGCCGGGTTCCCGAATGAAACCTCAGCCGAGTTCGAAGAAACCATTACCCTGCTGCATGAATGTCAGTTTGATGCGGTCTTTACCTTCAAATATTCGCCTCGTCCCAACACCCCGGCGTTGAGCATGATTGACAGTATTAACGACGCTGAGAAGTCCAAGCGACTGCAGATTCTCCAGGAACGCCAGCGAGAGATCCAAAGATTGAATTATGAGAAGCGCGTAGGCGAGACATTTGAAGTAATGGTTGAAGGCATAAATGAGTCCCGGGGACAAATGATTGGGCGTACCTCACAGAACATAACCCTCAACTTTACCGCCCCGGAAAGCGGCGTGCCGGCCGTGGGCAGTTATGTTAACGTGGTCGTTACCAGGAGTTTTCCCAACAGTTTGTTGGGCATAATGGTCTAATAACGCAAAGGAAGGCCGCAGGAGAAGTGCGATGGAAGTTGAAATGAAAATTCGTGGATTGATGATGGATCCTGTGACCAACATGCCTATCGTCGTCCTGAAAGACGTTGGCAGCGATACGGTCCTGCCTATCTGGGTCGGCGTTTATGAGGCTAATGCCATCGCCCTGGAAATTGAAAAAGTAACCACGCCACGGCCAATGACGCATGATCTGATCAAAAATCTGCTGATCGGCCTGGATACGCACGTCCACAAGATTGTGGTGAATGAACTGCGCGACGACACGTTTTTCGCCGTGATTTGGATGGAACGGGAGGGAAGAGTCATCAGCATCGATTCCCGCCCCTCAGACGCGCTGGCGCTGGCTCTGCGCCTGGATTGCCCCATCTACGTGGAAGATGAAGTCCTCAAGACCTCCAAAGTCGCCAGCACCACCGCAGACCGTATCTCTTCCGACGATCTGCGTAAGTGGCTGGAAGGTTTGAATGACGAGGACCTGGGCCGATACAAGATGTAGCGAATAGCACTCAGCAATCAGTTGTCAGCATTCAGCCCCGACACTGACCGAATGCTGTTTGCTGAGTGCTGAATGCTTCCTGAAGAACAACTCCAACGCCTCTATCTTGCCGGTTTTGATCTGCAAACTTTTGATCGTTTTCCCAAAGCCGTGGGTGTCCTTCGGGACGGCTGCCTAGCATTTCTTGTGCCGGGTCCTGATGGCCTGCAGATCCTTGGCAACGTCGGCTGGCGGATGGGAGAAAGCCTGGGACCTCTGGTAGAGCGAGAAGGCCGAAAGATGTTCGTCCACAAACAAGAACTGATTGAAGCTACGCCTGAGCGGATTGCTACGCTGGAACGATTTCGAGCCGACCTGAAGAGAATACTTCGAGGCGACGAGCCACTTCAGCAGCAATGAGAGAGCCACCAAGGGCCGCAATATCGCGGGATTTTAATAATTTTACATAATATCTGTTATCAGACATTGAATATAATTTTCATTTGTCGCTTTCCGCACCGTCTTTGCTCGGTATCATCAGCTTCTCACAATCCAACCTAAATCAGGAGTGCGACAAATGCCGCTGAACGTTCCGAGCAGGCACAAGTTGGTCTGGGCCATTGCAGTTACCTTCTTTATCGGGCTCATCCTCGAATTCATTTCCGTCCTGGTGACTTCGCAATATGCTGTGCGCGAATTCAGTGTCATTTTTCTCTCTTTCCGGACGATCGGGGGCTTGGGAGAAGCAGCGATCATTGCCAGCCAGCATCATTGCCTTTACCTTTGAAAGACTCCTTTCCGAGGCGCGAATCGAGGAGATCAAGCACATTCTGGAACTGCATCGCTCGCTGGAACGGTTTGGTTTCAGGGCCACCTATCCAGACCGGCAGGAAGTGTTCGATGA